>CALQBB020000107.1 GCA_943328715.2 Polynucleobacter meluiroseus
GATTCTTCGAAAATGGGCATGCGGGAATATCCAGCTTCCAAAACGGTTTGCATGACTTCTTCGAAACTCGATTCTGCGTCAATGGCTTCCACTTCAATTCTTGGCGACATGATTTGACTCGCATCGGTTTTTCCAAATTTCACAATTCCTTCCAAAATCTTATGGTCCTCTTCAGAACTAGAATCTTCACGTGTCAATGCAAGCGCTTGCTCAAGTTCATCCTGGTTCACTCTTACCGAGGTTTTTGTGCGTTTTTGAATGAAACTTGTTCCATAAACCAAGGCTGATTTTAACCAAGACACAGGTGGCACAGAGCCAAGAAAATAGAGTGGGTAGGACATCCATCGAACGACGCTCATCGTATTGCGCGCTGCAAAAATTTTCGGAACAACTTCACCCAATAACAGGATTAGAAAGGTAATTCCAACTACTTCTAACAAGAATCGTTTCAATTCTCCTCCGGGTGTTGGCGGATAAATATCATTCAGGATGAACGTAGAAAGAATAACGATTCCAACGTTGACGAAGTTATTCGTGATTAAAATAGTTGCTAATAGTTCTTTTGGTTTCCCGAGTAGGGTCAAGATAAGTTTAGAACGCGAGCTATTTTCTTTTTTGAGGTCCTCGTTGTCTGATGGACGCAGGGAGAAAAACGCACTTTCAGATCCTGACATTAACGCTGATACGAAAAGTAAAAGTGCGATACATACGATGTAAATTACGGTCGTAGAATCAAATCCACTTGGTAAAGATTTCGTTAAACTGATAAAACTGGGAGGCTCGATTAGGCTCATGATTAAAATGGTAAAGAATCTTCAATATTATTTTCTAAACCGCTCATTGGTGAAGGATTAGCGGGCTTTCCTTCTTGGGAATATGGGGCGTTATTTCGCTCGGCTTGATCGCTGCGAGTAAGAATGGTTAAATCATCACCAACAACTTCTGTAGCATAACGTGTGTTCCCTTCTTTGTCTTGCCAAGAGCGTTTCTTTAATTTTCCTTCGATGTAAACTTTGGATCCTTTACGGACGTACTTTTCAGCAATTTCTGCTAGTCCACGCCACAAAACAATGTCGTGCCAATCGGTAATTTCCTTGCGTTCTCCCGTTTGTTTGTCGTTGTAAATCTCTGACGTAGCGAGGGGAAAACTCGCAACGATGGATCCATTTTCAAGACGACGAACTTCGGGGTCTTTGCCTAGGTTTCCTATTAAAATTACTTTATTGACACTTCCATTCATTTGGACAAAACTAAAGGTTTACGGTATCAATAATACTTATTTTTTTTTAAATGCGCGTTTTTTAGCTGGTTTTGCTGCATCCGTTTTTGAAATAGCGATGCATTCTTCCAAACTTAATTTTTCCGCTTCGGTTCCTTTCGGCAATTTAAAATTGTCTTTTCCGATTTTCAAATACGGGCCATAACGTCCGTTGAGCAATTGAACATCGGGATTTTCATCGAAACTTTTAATCAAACGGTTTGCTTCCACTTGAAGTTTTTCAAGGTATATTTCGAGTGATCGTTCGTAGGTAATGGACATCGGATCTTCTCCTTTCGGAATCGATGCGAAAATCTTTCCAACCTGAACGTAAGGTCCAAAGCGACCGTTGTTTACTTTCATGTCTTGATCTTCATATTGTCCAACAACTCTTGGTAATTGAAACAATTTCAAGGCATCTTCCAGAGAGATATTGCCAATAGACTGATTTGCCTGTAAGGAAGCAAATAATGCTTTTTCACCATCGACTTTTTCATCACCAACCTGAACCATTGGTCCAAACTTTCCAATTCTAACGATGATTTTTCTGCCACTGTCAGGATGAACGCCTAATTCGCGTTCGCCCGTAGCTCTTTCACTGTGTTCTAGAGTATTTTCAACCACGGTGTGGAAAGGCTTGTAAAAAGTTTCCATCATGTTGGTCCACTCTAAACGTCCCTGTGCAATCTCATCGAATTCCGCTTCCACTTTTGCAGTAAATTGGTAATCCATGATTTGCTCAAAATGTTCTTTGAGGTAGTCAGTTACCACAATCCCGATGTCTGTGGGGAATAATTTATTGCGGTCTTTCCCTGTCGTTTCGGATTTTTCTTCTTTCGAAATTTCTCCTTTGGATAGGGTTAATAAACAGTAATTTCTAAGTTCTCCTTCACGTTCTTGTTTTTCAACATACGTACGTTTTTGGATGGTCGAAATGGTTGGTGCATACGTAGATGGACGACCAATACCAAGCTCTTCTAATTTCTTAACCAAGGAAGCCTCTACGTAGCGAGAAGGTGGACGCGTGAATCGTTCAACAGCTGTACAAATCGATAAATCAACGGATTCGTTCACCGTTACTTTCGGTAGAAGTCCGTCCGTTTCTTCGTCTGTTTCTTCGTCCAAACTTGATTCCATGTATACTTTTAGGAATCCGTCGAATACAATCACTTCACCTTTCGCTGTGAAGTAATCACTTGTCGGTAATCCACCAATTTTTACAGTTGTGCGCTCTAGTTTTGCGTGAGCCATTTGACTTGCAATGGATCTTTTCCAAATCAATTCGTAGAGCCTTGTTTCGTCGCGTTCTGAATCGATGCTTGTTTTTCCAAAGTCCGTTGGACGTATCGCCTCATGCGCTTCTTGTGCGCCTGAACTTTTTGTTGTGTATTTTGTCGGTTTTGAATAATCGTTTCCGTAAAATTCTTCAATGGCTGCTTTCGCTCCATTCACGGCTGTTTCAGAAAGGTTCACAGAATCCGTTCTCATGTAGGTGATGTGTCCAGACTCATACAAACGTTGTGCAACACTCATTGTTTTTGTTACGGAAAATCCAAGTTTTAAACTGGCTTCCTGTTGTAATGTTGATGTCGTAAACGGTGCAGCAGGAGACTTTGTACTTGGTTTTTGTTGTACATCATCGATGACAAACGAAGTATTTCGACACAATTCCAAGAATTCTTGCGCCTCTTTTTCCCCGTTTAAATGACGGTTCAACTCTGCCTTTAATACACCGTTGTTGGCGCCAAAGTTTCCGTTCACTCGGAAGAATGGATTGACGTTGAATGCTTGAATTTCACGTTCGCGATCTACGATGAGTCGAACAGCTACGGATTGAACGCGTCCGGCTGATAAACTTGGGCGCACTTTTTTCCAAAGAACTGGAGAAAGTTCAAATCCAACAATTCGATCTAATACGCGACGAGCTTGTTGTGCATCCACTAATTCCTTATTAATCTTACGTGGATTTTCAATTGCTTTTAAAACTGCTGTTTTCGTAATTTCATTAAAGGTAATGCGGTGTGTATCTTTCTTTGCTAAGTCTAATGTCTCAAATAAATGCCATGAAATCGCTTCTCCCTCGCGGTCCTCATCGGTAGCGAGCCAAACAACTTCTGCTGCTTTTGCTAATTTTTTCAATTCGGCTACGACTTGTTTCTTGTCGGCACTGACTTCATACAAGGGATTGAAATGATTGTCAATTTCGATGGCTAGTCCTTTCTTGGTCAAATCTCGAACATGTCCGAAACTTGACTTTACAATGAAGTCTTTTCCAAGATATGATTCGATGGTTTTTGCCTTTGCAGGGGACTCAACGATGACGAGATTTTTTGACATAAGAAGAATTTTGGGACAAATGTATATGGAAAACACGGCAAATCGCAAGTTGTTCACTGCAAAATTTTTTGAGTCTTTTCCTTTAACCTATGGTTAAGAAAAATTTCCATAGAAAAAAAACTTATTCGATGAATTTGGTCTGTCAATTTGTCATGCGTTTTTATTTGTCGTAAATTTGTGTCCCTAGAAATAAACGAAAGCAATGGAATTTGAAAATAAAGTGATTGATGAATCAATGCAGGGAACTGCCATCGAATTACAAAATCAAGGAGGAGAAGGAAAGAAAAAACTATACCTGGAAAGTTATGGTTGTCAGATGAATTTTTCTGACAGTGAGGTTGTTGCTTCCATTTTAGCACAAGATGGTTTCGAAACAACGCGCAACATGGATGAGGCAGATGTGATTCTTTTAAACACTTGTTCCATTCGTGAAAATGCCGAGCAACGCGTGCGTAATCGCTTGACGGAATTCAAAATCAAAAAGGAAAATAATCCAGAATTAGTAGTAGGAGTGTTAGGTTGTATGGCCGAACGACTTAAAAAGAACCTACTGGAAGAAGAAAAATTGGTTGATTTAGTCGCAGGACCGGATGCTTACCGAGATTTGCCTAATTTAATTGAAGAGGTAGGAACAGGACAAAAAGCAGTCAATGTATTGCTGTCGCGTGATGAAACCTATGCTGATATTTCTCCTGTTCGTTTGGATCAAGGTGGAATCGCAGCTTTTGTAACGATTATGCGTGGATGCGATAACATGTGTTCGTTCTGCGTTGTACCATTTACACGTGGTAGAGAGCGTTCTCGAGACCCACATACGATTGTCGAAGAATGTAAAGATCTGTTTTCCCGTGGATACCGTGAAGTAACTTTACTTGGACAAAACGTGGATTCATACCGTTGGAATTTAAGTTCCAAGGGAGAAGTGAAAAATCTAGAAGAGCCTACAACCAACTTTGCGCAATTGATGGAAATGGTTGCGTTAGTCTCACCTCTTTTACGCGTTCGTTTCAGTACTTCACATCCGAAAGACATGACGGATGATGTACTTGAAATCATGGCGAAATTCGAAAATATTTGTCCTTACATACATTTACCGGTACAATCTGGAAACACGGATGTCCTTTACCGAATGAACCGTGGATACTCACGTGAATGGTACATGGAGCGCATCAATGCCATTCACCGCATTGTTCCAAATTGTGCGATTTCAACGGATGTCATTACTGGATTCTGTGGAGAAACGGAAGAGGAACACAAAGAAA
>CALQBB020000108.1 GCA_943328715.2 Polynucleobacter meluiroseus
GTGTGTAAAAATCGGTGCTATCATGATTTAATTGTACTTTTTCAAGTGCCGCATAATAGGCCAAACGATTTTCATGGTTTCCTTTTAAATTGGCAATGGTATAGCCATTTTGCAATAAAATAAAATTCATGACCAAACGTGAGGTGCGACCATTTCCATCGATGAACGGATGAATCGTTACCAAACGCTCATGCATTTCTGCTGCTAATAAAACAGGATGTAAACGCTCACGGTTTTGCTCGTAGTAGATAAAATAATCTTCCATGAGTTTATCAAGCATATAAGGGGCAGGCGGAGTGTGCTCACTGCCAGAAATCATGACCTGTATGTTACGGTATTTTCCGGCATTGCGCTCGTCAATTCCTTTTAAAACAAGGTGATGAATTTGCTTTAAACGAAACTCATTGAAGGGAACTTCATTACTCACTAAATCTTGTAATAGAGCTACTGCCTCTCCATGATTAATTGCTTCCAAATGCTCACGTACGCTTTTGCCTCCGATGGTAATTCCCTCATTAACGACTAAATGCGTTTCTTGTAAACTTAGGGTATTGCCCTCAATACGATTCGACTCATACGTGTATGCAGTGTGAAAATATTCTTGAAGCTTTTCTAATTGAACGGAATCTAGTGGCTTGATTGAACGCCAACGTTTGGACAAGGCACTTAATTCATTTAATTTTTCTTGAAGTTCTGTGCCAATGTCAATATTTTCAAAACGGTCATCACTGAGTAAATAACTCACACGAGCTTCTGCCATCACTAAAATGCTATGGGCTATTTGTGGATATTCTTTGACGATTTTAACAACCTCACTCGACAAATAATAAGTCAATAATTCACTATACGGTAGGTCTAATGCCTCCGAAAGCTTCTTGATTTGAACCTCGCTAGGTTTGCGTTTATTCGCTAAAATGCGACTCATTAAACTTGCATCTATGCTCAAATGCTTAGCTAATTCATGGATTTTTATTCCTTTTTCCTGAAGTTTTTCGTGAATAATTGTTTTCATGTCTTTTTTTGTCATGACTAAATTAGTCATTTTTTTTCGGTCATGAAAATCTTTTCCTAAATTTCTTCCTTCAAAAGCAAAATAACTTCATCTCTAGACTCGATATGTGACATATGTCCGGCATTTGGAAGAAAGTGAACACGCATTCCCGGCAGGCGCAAAAACAACTGCTCACTTAAAACGAGTGTATCCAATTCTCCATGGATAAACACATATTTACTTGAATTCGCTAATACTTCTTTCGTATAATCTGCGCGTTCACGCATCGCTAACGCAGCATAGGCTATCGCATCTGCACTCATTAGATTTGCTTCCGCAATTAACTGCTTGATTTCTTCTCGAAAATCATTTGGACGTCCAAATAAACCTGGAATGGCTTCGCGTACAAAGTGTTTTTTTGCTGAATAGACCAAATCTGCTACCCGCAGTCGATCACGACGTTTTTGCTCGTCATCACTCCAGCAATTAGAGTTTAATAAAATAAGTTTTTGACAAGGTGCTAAGTGACATAGTTCCAGTCCGACATATGCTCCGAGTGAGTGTCCAACGAGGCTGAATTCAGTGATTTTTAACTCCTTCAAGACTTCAAGAACTTGCTGTGCCATAAAGCGAATACTCGGTATCTCCGCAGTATCCGTTAACGGTGATTGACCGTGTCCGGGAAGGTCGATGAGAATATAACGAACATTTAATTCCTTTAACGCAAGATAATCCCACATGGTGGAGGACTCCAAGAATCCATGCAAAAAGACGATGGTTTTCCCTTCGCCAACTGATTGATAATGCAACATGAACTATGCGTTCATCAAGTCTTCAATCGCTTCGGCTTCAATTGGAATATCACCCATCAAGTTAAATGGCGCACCGCTCGATTGAACAACCAAGTCGTCCTCTAAACGGATGCCCAATCCTTCTTCTGGAATGTAAATTCCTGGCTCACAGGTAAAGACCATTCCGGCTGAAATCGGTTCGTGCCAAATTCCAACATCATGCGTATCAAGTCCCAAGAAATGAGAAGTTCCATGCATGAAGTACTTTTTATAGGCTGGCCAATCTGGATTTTGTGTTTTAATATCATCCATGGAAATTAATCCAAGTCCAACTAATTGTTCTTCCATCAAGGATCCCACTTGCTTGTGGTACTCCGCCATAATGGTTCCAGGAACCAATAATTTTTGCGCTTCGTTTTTCACATGCAATACTGCATTGTACACCGCTTTTTGTCGAGCAGTGAAGCGTCCGTTTACAGGTAAACAACGAGTTAGATCTGATGAGTAATTCGCGTATTCCGCACCAACATCAAGTAGAATGACATCTCCATCTTGACATTGCTGATTGTTTTCAATGTAATGCAATACACATGCATTTTTTCCAGAGGCAACGATTGGGGTATAAGCAAATCCTTTGGAACGATTACGCAAAAATTCATGCGCCAATTCTGCTTCGATTTCGTATTCCCAAACTCCTGGCTTGATGAACGCCAATAGACGTCGAACACCTGCTTCGGTAATTTTACATGCACGCTGCATTAATTCCAATTCCACCGCTTCTTTGATGGAACGAATTTTATGCATGATCGGTGCTGACTTATGCACTTGATGTGCTGGATAATCTTGTTTGACTTGTTTGATGAAGCGATCTTCACGCGTTTCAACTTCGGTATTTGCACGCAAATGTTCGTTCGTGTTTAAATACATTCCTTGTGCTTCCGCCATCATTTGTTTGAAGATGGTCGGGAATTGCTGCAACCAATAAACGGTTTTGATTCCTGAAGTTAAAAAGGCTGTCTCCTTCGTCAATTTCTCCCCTTCCCAAACGGCAATTAAATCACTCGTTTCTTTCAAGAACAACACTTCTCGGTGAGCGGGATTACTTGCATTTGGAAAAAGAACTAAAATCGATTCTTCTTGATCTACTCCTGACAAATACAAAATATCACGGTGCTGTTGAAACGGCATCGTGCTATCTGCACTGATTGGGAAAATATCGTTGGAATTAAAGACCGCTAAACTGTTAGCTGTCATTCGTTCGGTGAATTTCTTTCTATTCGCGATGTATAGATTGGAGTCGATTCGATCGTATTTCATAGTACTCAAATTTGTTGAGTAAAATTACGATTTCTCCTTCAGAAAGAAAGAAAAACAAAGGAATTATCGATGAAACTGCTTATTTGGAAGCGAGATCTTGCTGTTGAACAGTTTGCGAAAGACTATAGGATTCACACTGAACTTTCTTTGTGCCTTTACACGCGTTTAATACAAGGAAAGCGCCAATTGCGCAGATAATCGTGGTTAATTTGGTTTTCATAATCAATCGTTTAATCGTTTAAGTTAGTCTTTTTTCTCTTTAAACCAACCGGAATACATGACGTAATTATTGGAAATGCGTTGCACCTCGCCAGCAAATAACTCTGGACTCAAGGTTTTGACTTTTTTCGCCGGAACTCCAGCGTAAATACTCCAGGACTCGACACGTGTTCCTTCCAATAGTACCGCACCGGCAGCAATGATGCTATTCGCTTCGATGTAACAATCATCCATAACGATGGAGCCCATGCCAATGAGCACATTGTCTTCTACCGTACATCCGTGGACCAAAGCGTTGTGTCCAATAGAAACGTGATTTCCCAAATTCACTTTGGTTTTTTCATACGTGCAATGAATGACCGCTCCATCTTGCACATTGACGCGATTTCCCATGCGAATGGAATTTACATCACCTCTCACCACCGCGTTGAACCAAACGGAACACTCAGATCCCATGATTACATCGCCAACAACGGTTGCATTCTCTGCGAGGTAACAATCCTCACCAAATTGTGGCGTAAATCCACGACATTCTTTTATTAAAGCCATGTTTCAAATTTAGCGATTCTAGGTAAACGTCATTGGATTATCAAGAGAAAAATGCATCAACGTAACTTGTTTGACCCATCTCAGTATAAAGCCCTGTTAATCATCGAATATGCGCGCCTTTTTTCAGAAAAAATGGATTAAAATCCCTTACCAAATTACCCTTTACAGTTTTGCGATTTATGGATTTTTCTTGGTGGGAACCTTTTTAGCCATGAAATTCAAGTTGACCAATGACGCCGGACTGGTAGATGTCAACAACCGCTACTACCAACAAATTCACGATAAGTACAATCAATCCTTTAAAATCGATAGTTCGAACATCGTTCAATACCGCAGTGAAATCCTGGGACGCATTCACTTGTTGAACGAATACTATCCGAAGAATGCCAGTGACATCATGGATGCTTGGGTGAGTTCAAAGGATGAGAAATTGGCCTTGCAAATGTTATCGGCCATCGATTTGAAGCTGAAAGACAAAAAATCCTACCAAAAAGCTTTGCAACGCATCATTGCCAATCGCAAGTTAGACGCCAAAGCGAGCGGACTCAACGCTTTCGATTGGATGAACATCATGGAATGGAAATACTTCAAAGAAGCCGTCGCCAAGGACAAACGCTACATCGATTCCGCCGCAAAAGCAGCAGGAGTAGAATCGCGCATGATTGTTGCCTGCCTTGTTGGAGAACAGGTTCGACTTTTCAACTCAAGACGTGAACGATTCAAAACGTTTGTTGCGCCATTAAAGACGCTTGCTCTTGAAACAAATTTATCTTACGGAGTTACCGGAATCAAAGAAAACACCGCTCAGCGCATTGAACGCTATTTGAAAGATTCCACTTCCGTGTATTATTTGGGAAACAAATACGCCCATCTATTGGACTATGACTCCACTCGAAATTACAACAACCAACACAACGACACCATGAGTGTCCGAGTGAAACGCTTGGTGCAATACAAAGATCACTACTATTCCTATTTGTACGCAGCGA
>CALQBB020000109.1 GCA_943328715.2 Polynucleobacter meluiroseus
ATTTCTAGTGCACGAACCTGTCCTTCAATTTCCAAGGCAGAGGTAGGATTTTCCAGAGCAACAGCAAATTGCGCTAACATTTTTCCTTTATCAAACTCTTCATTGACTAAGTGAATGGTAACTCCTGAAAACTGAGCAGAACTTTTCGATACAGCTTCATGAACATAGTGACCGTACATCCCTTTTCCACCAAAATTTGGCAGCAGGGCTGGATGAATATTAATAATGCGTTCCGGAAATGCGTTGATAAAGCTACTTGGAATCTTTTTTAAAAAGCCAGCTAAAATCACCCAATCAATCTCCTGTTCATGACAAAATTTCAAATAAGCATCCCCTTCCATTCCTAAAGGCTCAGCATATAGGATAGATTGTTCCGAACAAAAGCTTTCCATGAGTTCATTTTTTGCAGAGGATAGCACCAGCGAGACGCTAATTTGTGCGTGATTTGCGAAATAGTTGATGATATTTCGAGCATTACTGCCGTTTCCTGAAATAAATAGTGCGCTTCGTATATGTTTCATTCTAGGCGCAAAGTTAAACATCTGTTGGGATTCACGTGTAATCAATACTTTTAAGTTGATAAATATTACTGATTTAGTTTTGTTAATTGGATGTTTGTTTTTTTCTTTGCAGGCTGAAACCTTTTAAATTAAGTAATATGTCTGAAATCAAAGCTAAAGTTATCGCGATCATCGTTGATAAACTGAATGTTGAAGAAAGTGAAGTAACTAACGAAGCGAGCTTCACAAATGACTTAGGTGCCGATTCATTGGATACCGTTGAGTTAATCATGGAATTCGAGAAGCAATTCAACATTTCCATTCCAGACGATAAAGCTGAGGGTATCCAAACTGTTGGAGACGCTGTTGCTTACATCGAAAGCAATGTGAATTAATTTTTACTGAATCCAATTTAAATAGGCATGCAATTAAAACGAGTTGTCGTAACTGGACTTGGTGCGTTGACACCAATCGGTAATAATTTGCAAGAATATTGGGATGGATTACTTGCTGGAAAAAGCGGTGCTGCACCCATTCAGCAATTTGATGCTTCCTTATTCAAAACTCAGTTTGCCTGTGAGTTGAAGGGATTCAATGTAGAAGATCACATTGATAAAAAAGAAGCCCGTAAACTCGATCAATTTTCGCAGTA
This sequence comes from Polynucleobacter meluiroseus, assembly GCA_943328715.2. Lineage (GTDB taxonomy): Bacteria > Bacteroidota > Bacteroidia > Flavobacteriales_D > Crocinitomicaceae > UBA952. Next base: position 1,153 of record CALQBB020000109.1, read on the forward strand.
TGCCATAGTTACCGCTACGGAAGCTATGGCAGACTCTGCTTTGATGGAGTCTAACCCAAACTGTGACCGTATTGGTGTGATTTGGGGTTCGGGAGTCGGTGGACTTAAAACATTTCAAGAAGAAGCGCGCGAATATTTCGCGGGTGATGGAACTCCTCGATTTAATCCGTTTTTCATTCCTAAAATGATCGCGGATATCGCAGCGGGACACATTTCCATTAAATTTGGATTGCGCGGACCGAACTACGTATGTGTTTCGGCTTGTGCATCTGCAACAAATGCTATTATTGACGCCTTTAACTTAATTCGTTTAGGAAAAGCAGATGCCATCGTTACTGGTGGTTCAGAAGCTGGAGTGAACGAAATGGGAATGGGTGGATTTAATGCGTTGAAAGCGTTGTCAACTAGAAACGATTCTCCAGAAACAGCTTCCCGTCCTTTCGATTTAGATCGTGATGGATTTGTGTTAGGTGAAGGTTCTGGTGCACTCATTTTAGAAGAGTACGAACACGCAATCAAACGTGGTGCTAAAATCTATGCTGAAGTCATTGGTGGTGGAATGTCTGGTGATGCTTATCACATGACAGCTCCTCATCCAGATGGAATCGGTGCTAGAAACACAATGTTGGCTGCATTAGAGGATGCTGAAATTACGCCGGAACAAATTGATTATGTAAACGTTCACGGGACTTCTACACCGTTAGGTGATATCGCTGAAGTAAAGGCGATTCAAGCGGTCTTCGGAGAACACGCATACAATATGAACATTAGTTCAACAAAGTCCATGACAGGCCACCTTTTAGGTGCTGCTGGAGCGATTGAGGCTGTTGCTTGTGTGATGTCTGTGATGAATGACATCGTTCCTCCAACCATCAATCATTTCACAGATGATCCAGGACTAGATCCAAAATTGAATTTTACATTCAATATCCCACAAAAACGTACCGTGAATATTGCTCTTTCCAACACATTTGGATTTGGTGGACACAACACGAGTATCATTGTCAAAAAATTTAATTCTTAAGACGCTGAAACTTCCTTTGTTTTCAACCAAAAGAACAGAGGATGAGTTGAAAGTCATTCGGTTCATTCTCAAACAATTTGGGTATAAGCCAGTGAATGTCTCTTTTTTTACTCGTGCATTGACGCACAAGTCATTCTTACCAGAAGAAAAACTCGATTTTGCGAATGAACGATTGGAGTTCCTAGGCGATGCGATTTTAGATGCAGTGGTAGCGGAATACCTCTATTCAAAGTATCCAGATGATGATGAAGGGTATTTAACTAAATTAAAGTCCCGCATTGTCAACCGAAAATCCCTTGCCTCTATTGGTGAAAAAATGGAAATTCGCACCATGCTTATTTACAACCAAGCGAGAAGCATCAACTTAGCGACCCTTGAAGGAAATGCTTTTGAAGCCATCATTGGCGCCATTTATTTAGATGGTGGATTTGAAAAAGCGAAGGCGGTATTAATCAAACATGTTTTCAGAAATCATTTGAATTTCAGTCAATTACTAGCGGAGGAACTGGACTTTAAGTCGAAGTTATTTATTTGGTGTCAGAAGAAAAAATTGCCCCTGGAGTTTGATTTAATGCAGGAAACGCACGTAAACGGACAATGGAATTATGAGATGGCTGTTTTTGTGAATCGCACCGAATATGGACGAGGAAGAGGCTTTTCAAAGAAGGAAGCGGAGCAAGCAGCGGCAAGAGAAACCTTGCAATTAATGGGAGAAATTTAATCAGACGCTAGCTTTGCGTTGATTTTTATTATACTTTTGTTTCACAAAGTTCAAGATCATGACAACAACAGAAATTATTTATGCAATTGGCGACCTATTTCAATGGTCATTTGGTTTCTTCGAATTCGTAGGAAATTATTTTAATACAATGTTAATCATCTTAGGATTCTTCGGTTTCGGATATTGGATGAATTTACAGAACAAAATGAGTGCAAAAGCGAATGTTCCTGTGGATGTAAAAGATAACGAAGGTTGGTACAAAAAAGAAAATCAAAAGTTGAAGTAAGAACTTCACGATAAATTATATAAATGTCCGCTTCAAGCGGACATTTTTTTGCATTAAAGGTTCGTTCAAAAAAAAAGCAGACATCATGATGTCTGCTTTTTGTATTTTATTTAAAAGTTTCTATGCTTTTGTCAAAGCACCTTTTAAAAATTCTCTATTCATTCTTGCAATGTTCTCAATCGAGATTCCTTTCGGACATTCAATTTCACATGCACCAGTATTCGTACAATTTCCAAATCCTTCTTCGTCCATCTGACGTACCATGTTTAATACGCGATCTGTAGCTTCTACTTTACCTTGTGGTAATAATGCATACTGTGAAACTTTCGCCCCAACAAACAACATGGCTGAACCGTTTTTACAAGAAGCTACACAAGCTCCACATCCAATACATGCTGCAGCTTCGAAGGCTTTATCAGCATCAGCTTTTGGAATTGGAATAGCGTTCGCATCCATTGTGCGACCAGATGTGTTAACGGAAACAAATCCACCAGCTTGTTGAATGCGGTCAAAGGCACTACGGTCAACCATCAAATCTTTGATGATTGGGAACGCGCGTGATCTCCATGGTTCAACATAAATCGTGTCACCATCCTTGAACATGCGCATGTGTAATTGACATGTTGTAATCCCTGTATCTGGACCGTGTGCACGTCCATTGATGTACAATGAACACATTCCACAGATTCCTTCGCGACAATCGTGATCGAAAGCAATCGGTGACTGTTTCTCATTAATCAATTGCTCGTTTAATTGATCCAACATCTCCAAGAAAGAGCTATCTGTAGAAACATCATTCAATGTATACGTTTCTAATGCGCCTTTCGCTTTTGAATTTTTCTGTCTCCAGATTTTCAATGTGATATTAATGAACTTAGAAGCCATAATCTCTTTCTTAATTATTTGTAATTTCTTGCTGCTATCTTAATAAACTCGTAATTCAGGTCTTCTTTGTGAAGCGTTGATTGTTTCGAGTCTGAACCGTTGTATTCCCATGCGCCAACATACTTGAAATTTTCATCGTCACGCAATGTTTCACCTTCTGAATCTTGGTGTTCTTCACGGAAGTGACCTCCACATGATTCTTCGCGGTGTAATGCATCCACAGCCATTAATTGACCTAATTCAATAAGATCTGCAACACGCATCACTTTTTCTAATTCAGGATTCATTTCGTCGGAGCTACCAGGAACGTATACGTCTTTGTAGAATTCTTCACGTAAGAGACCGATTTCTTCAATAGCTTGTTTTAAGCCTTGTTCACTGCGTCCCATACCAACCTTATTCCACATGATTAGTCCTAATCGTTTGTGGAAGTGGTCTACTGATTTAGATCCGTTGTTATTTAAGAAACGATTAATTGTTTCTTTTACTTCGTTTTCTGCTGCATCAAATTCTGGAGAATCAGTCGCAATTTTTCCAGTACGAATTTCATTAGCTAGGTAATCGGATACCGTATATGGAAGTACAAAATATCCATCTGCTAATCCCTGCATTAATGCAGACGCTCCCAAGCGATTTGCTCCGTGATCAGAAAAGTTTGCTTCACCGGTCACAAAACAACCTTCAATGGTGCTTTGTAAATTATAATCAACCCAAACGCCACCCATTGTATAGTGAACTGCTGGATAAATTTTCATTGG
>CALQBB020000110.1 GCA_943328715.2 Polynucleobacter meluiroseus
GATGTATTTCACTTCGTTTTGGTCGCGCTCCTCAATCGGAATCTCGGTCAATCCATCACGAATACTCATGTCTAATGTCGTAGAAGGCAAGGCAACGTAAAATGGAATTTCATTATCCTTCGCGGCTAACGCTTTCAAATAGGTTCCGATCTTGTTGGCAACATCACCATTTCGGGTGGTGCGATCTGTTCCTACAATGACCATATCGACCATTCCGTGCTGCATCAGGTGTCCACCTGTGTTGTCTACAATTAAGGTATGATCAATTCCATGTTTGGTTAATTCGTAAGCGGTCAAGTTGGAACCTTGGTTACGTGGACGTGTTTCGTCCACCCATACGTGAACCTTAATTCCTTTTTCTTTTGCTTGATAAATAGGGGAGGTGATCGTTCCCCATTGAATACAACCCAACATCCCAGCGTTGCAATGCGTAAGAATGTTCACCGTTTCTCCTTTTTTTGCTGTTGAAAGTGCTTCGATAATTGGGAGTCCGTGCACGCCAATCATCCGACATGTTTCGATGTCTTCTTCGACAATTCGTGCCGCTTCTTCCCAAGCTGTTTTCAGAAAATCATCTGCTTCATCCAACGCTGTGCGCATGCGGTCCAAGGCCCAGAATAAATTAATTGCTGTAGGACGCGAAGCTCTTAACACGTCGAATGCTTCATCTAAGAATGCACCATCGCGTTGTTCCTCGATTAATTCACGTACCGCCAAGTAAATTCCGTAAGCGGCAGTTGCTCCAATGAGTGGGGCTCCACGTACGGTCATGCTACGAATGGCTAAATCCGCATCGCGGTAATTCATTAATTTAACATGGACCAATTCGTGTGGTAAGACACGTTGATCAATCACTTCCACATAGCGGTCTTCTGTGGTCCAAATCGTTCTGAAAGTTGACATCTTAAAAAATATTAGCTAAAAAAAATCCCGATTCTGAGAACCGGGATTTCTATGTTTTACAAACCGAAAGCGGCTTTAACTTGATCTACGTAGTTTAGTTCTTCCCAAGTGAATAATTCTACTTCTCTTGTAATCACTGATCCGTCTGGAGCTTTGAAGGATTTTGTTACCTTCTCGTGTTTACGTCCCATGTGTCCGTAAGCAGCTGTTTCCTGATAAATTGGATTTCTTAATTTCAAACGTTGCTCGATGAAGTATGGACGCATGTCGAAAATTTCGCTCAATTTCTCCGCAATTTGACCGTCTGTCATATCGACTTTCGCTGTACCGTATGTGTTTACATATAAACCACAAGGTTTTGCTACACCAATAGCATAAGAAACTTGTACTAAAAGCTCGTCACAAAGTCCAGCAGCAACTGCGTTTTTCGCCATGTGACGTGTTGCATACGCAGCAGAACGGTCAACTTTAGATGGATCTTTTCCTGAGAATGCTCCACCACCGTGAGCTCCTTTTCCACCGTACGTATCCACGATGATTTTGCGTCCCGTTAATCCAGTATCTCCGTGTGGTCCACCGATCACGAATTTACCTGTTGGATTAATGTGGTACGTAATGGCGTCGTTGAACAAAGCTTGAAGCGCTGGTTTCAATTTCGCTTTCACGCGAGGAATAACGATTTCGATGATGTCCTTTTTGATTTTCGCCAACATTGTCGCTTCTGAATCAAAATCATCATGCTGTGTAGAAACAACAATCGTATCAATACGTTGAGGAACATTGTCATCAGAGTACTCAATCGTTACTTGCGATTTTGCATCTGGACGCAAATAAGGAATTAATGCTAATTCATTGTTGCGAATGTATGATAACTCCTGTAAAATCTTGTGCGCAAGATCCAATGCCATCGGCATGTAATTGTCTGTTTCAACAGTAGCGTAACCAAACATCATTCCTTGGTCACCCGCACCTTGATCTTCTGGATTTGAACGTTCAACTCCTTGGTTGATGTCAGAAGACTGTTCGTGCAATGCAGAGAAAATCCCACAAGAATTTGCATCAAACATGTACTCAGACTTCGTATATCCAATTTGACGAATCGTTTCACGTGCAATCGCTTGAACATCCAAGTAAGAAGTGGATTTCACTTCACCTGCCAAAACTACTTGTCCAGTAGTAACAAGTGTTTCACATGCTACCTTAGAACTTGGATCAAATGCCATGAAATGATCAATTAATGCATCAGAAATTTGATCTGAAACTTTATCTGGGTGTCCTTCAGAAACGGATTCTGATGTAAATAAGTAAGCCATTTAATATATTTTAGTGTGCAAAAATAACAATATTCGGTGGGAATATAAAGTGTTTACTGTTTGACTATGAATAAAATTTATCTCCTTTTTTAACCATGCGTTTTAAGAGCGCATTTGGACGGTAACGGTCCTCGCCATACTCATCAAATAAATCATTCAACTTGTCTAAAACCCAATCCAATCCGAGCTCATCCGCCCATGCTAATAATCCTTTAGGATAATTCACTCCTTTGGTCATGGCTAAATCAACGTCCTTCACGGATGCGACATGCATGAAAACAGCATCAATCGCCTCGTTGATCAGCATCACCAGGACACGCTCAAAAATGATTTTTCCGATGATTTCATCTTTAGTTGGTTCGATTGTTTCTGCTCCTTCGGCATATTGATAGAAACCACGTCCCGTTTTTCTGCCGTAAAATCCAGCTTCACTGTGTCTTTTTTGTGTAAAAGATGGTTTGAAACGCGGGTCGTAATAAAATGCTTGAAAGACGGATTCGGTCACTGCGTAATTCACATCGTTCCCAATGTAATCCATCAACGTAAATGGTCCCATTTTAAATCCGCCAAAGTGTGTCATGGCCCAATCAATCGTCGCGAAATCTGCAAGTCCTTCCTCGTAAATGCGCAATGCTTCGCCGTAGAACGGACGCGCAACACGGTTAACGATGAATCCGGGAGTGTCCTTGCATAGAACAACGGTTTTCCCCCAACTTTGAATCAAGGAAACAGCTTCATTGATGGTCGCCTCACTGGTTTGAACGGCAGGAATAATCTCCACTAAAGGCATAATCGTTGCCGGATTAAAAAAGTGAATGCCAATCACACGGTCTGCTTTTGTTAAGGAAGATCCGATGGATGCAATCGATAGGGAAGAGGTGTTGCTTGCTAAAATACAATCAGCTGAAACGATTTTTTCCAAAGAAGAAAATACCGAATGTTTAACTTCCATTTTCTCGACAATCGCTTCGATGATTAGTTGACAAGTTGAAAGTCCTTCGAGTTGTCCTACGTAGTGAATGTTCGACTCAATGCTGGATTTTTGTTCCACAGTGAATTTCCCTTTTTCTACCAATTTCTCCAATGAAGTGGAAACACCGTTTTTTGCGCGCTCCAATTGTTCGGTATTCGCATCCATTAAATAGACGGAATGTCCACACTGTGCAGCTACCTGCGCAATGCCAGAACCCATTGTTCCAGCCCCAATTACTCCAATTATTTTACTCATCTTCCTTTAAATACTGCTGGACGTTTTTGAATAAATGCATTCACGCCTTCCGTGAAATCATCTGTCTCTCCAGCTTCGGTTTGTAAACTTTCTTCTAAATCTAATTGATCTTCAAGTGAATTAAATAAGCCTAAATTCACTGCTTTTTTGGTTAAGCCCAGTCCACGCGTGGGCATCGCTGCCAAGTTTTCCGCAAGTTTCATCGCTTCTTCTTCAAAGGACTCTTCTTCGAAAACTTTGTAAATCATATTCATGCGTTCTGCTTCATCTGCTGATACTTTGTCTCCTGTCATCATTAAAGCCATTGCCTTTTGCATTCCGACTAATCTTGGTAAAAAATACGTTCCTCCCGAATCTGGAATTAATCCGATTTTAGAGAAAGCTTGAATGAAGGATGCGGTTTTTTTGGCGACAACAATATCGCAAGCCAAGGCAATATTTGCTCCGGCTCCAGCAGCGACACCATTCACAGCGGCAATAACTGGTTTTTCCAATTCTCTGATTTTAATGATGATTGGATTGTAATGATCGCGCACGATGGATTTCAATTCAGGTCCTTCCGGATCTATGGCTTCCGCCAAATCTTGTCCAGCGCAAAATGCTTTTCCTTCTCCCGTGATAAGTACGGCACGAATTTCTGGATTCACCGCACAATCGTCCAAAACATCTTGCAATTGCAAGGCCATCGTTTTGTTGAATGAATTAAAGACGCTAGGTCTGTTTAACGTGATGCGACAAACGCCATTGATGAGTTCTTTTAGTATTTCCATGCTGCAATTTCTTTTAATCGTTGATTACTTTTTTTTGTAAACGTTATTTAATTGTTTTGCGCGTTCCGCCATCGAATTTCGCAAACTCTTTGGTTCGAGAATTTCCAATTCCCCGGCATAGCCCAACAAATTTCGGATGAATTCTTCGGAAACCAAAACACTTAATTCAAATACGCTAAAATCAGCTGATTCGCTGGTTAATTTTTGTGATTGATGAAAGGGCTGCGAAGCAATATACTTAGCGGCAACTTGATTTGCTTTGATGACAATTCGTTCTGCTTTTCCCTTGTAGGATGTAATTCCGATGGTATCTTGGAAATACAATTCCGGTTGAAAATCGACTGGTAAACTGGATTCATCTTCTAGAATTCTTGGTTCCTGCATGCGGTCCAATGCGTAAGTGATGATGTCGTTTTTCAATTTGTCGAAACAGATGAGGTACCAGCGATTTCGGTATTCTTTCAGAAAGAGTGGAGAGACTTTTCGCGGTTTTTCGACTCCTTTCACAAAACTCGCATAAATAAACCAAAGCATTTTTTTTCCTCGAATCGCTTCAAGGATCATGGGCAAGTATTCATTTCC
>CALQBB020000111.1 GCA_943328715.2 Polynucleobacter meluiroseus
ATTCAAGAAAAAATTGATAACTTAGGAGAAGATTACAAGGAACCCTTTGAAATGCATTTCCAAGGATTCAAATACAAAGAGATTGCGGACAAATTAAATATTCCCATCGGTACAGTGAAGAGTCGTATCTTCATTGCACGAAAAAAGTTGATGGAATGTTTACCTGACTTTGCCTTTTCAGCAAATTAATTTATGAGTAAAAAAGTTACCATTCTTGGAGCTGGAATTTCTAGCTTGTCCACTGCTGCTTTCCTTGGTAAAGCAGGTTACGACGTTACCATTTTAGAGAAGAACAGTCACATTGGAGGACGCGCGCGTCAGTTTGAATCCGATGGATTCACTTTTGATATGGGTCCAAGTTGGTATTGGATGCCCGATGTATTTGAGCGTTTTTACAATCAATTCGGTCATACAGCAAGTGATTTTTACGAATTAAAGCGTCTAGATCCTTCTTATCGTGTGTATTGGCCTGACCACAGCTATACGGATGTCCCTGCTTCGATGAAGGAACTCGAAGAGTGGTTCGAATCAATGGAGCCAGGAAGTGCAATTCAGTTGCGTAAATTCCTGAAAGACGCTGCATACAAATACCAAGTCGGCATGCAGGATTTGGTGTACAAACCAAGCTTAAGTTTATTAGAATTTGCAGATCGACGCGTTTTAGGTGGCTTATTAAACATGCACTTACTATCGTCCTTCTCAACCTATATTCGAAAATATTTCAAACACCCAAAAATTTTATCTCTGTTAGAATTTCCCGTTCTGTTTTTAGGAGCAATGCCTAACGAGACTCCCGCACTTTATTCCCTCATGAATTACGCAGACATGTCCCTTGGAACATGGTACCCAATGGGTGGAATGCACAAGTTCATCGAAGCATTTGCGGAAATCGCGAAAAGTCAAGGAGTGAAAATCTTAACAGACCAAGAAGTTACTGGATTCGAAACCGATCAAAAATTGGCGACGGCTGCACGAACTGAAAAGGGTTTATTCGATTCTGATGTCATTGTTTCCGGAGCGGATTACGAGCATACCGAAAGCAAATTACTTAAGGACAAAGCCAATTATTCTGAAAAATATTGGGACAAACGCACCATGGCGCCATCGTGTTTAATTTTCTATGTTGGAATCAACAAGCGCGTAGAAAACTTGCAACACCATAATTTGTTTTTTGATGAATCTCTTGAAGAACATGGAAAAGAAATTTACAAGGATCCAAGTTGGCCTACGTCTCCCCTATTCTATTTGAGTGCTCCTTCCCTTACGGATCCATCCGTTGCACCGGAGGGATGTGAAAATTTATTTTTTCTTGTACCGATTGCTCCAAATTTGAAAGATGAGGATCAAATCCGTGAAAAATATTTCGATATCTTAGTGAAACGTTTGAAAGAAATTACTGGAAATGATATCAGCCAAAACATCGTATACAAAAGAAGTTACTGCATTAATGACTTTAAAGGTGACTACCATGCGTTCAAAGGGAATGCTTATGGACTTGCCAATACCTTGCTTCAAACGGCGATTTTGAAACCGAGTTTGAAAAATAAAAAATTAAAGAACTTCTACTATACCGGACAATTAACGGTTCCTGGTCCAGGAGTTCCTCCTTCCATTATTTCCGGTGAAGTAGTGGCGAAACAAATCATGAAAGAATTTCCGCTAAACTAACGGCTATGAAACAATTATTCGACGATGTCAGTCAAGAGATGAGCCAACTGACAACCAAAAGGTATAGCACATCCTTCTCATTAGGAATTAGCTTTTTAGATTCCGATTTACACAAACCCATTTATTCAATTTATGGATTTGTCCGTTTTGCAGATGAAATCGTGGATTCCTTTCATGGATTTGACAAGGAAGCGTTATTAGCTGATTTTAAAGTTCAAACCTACAAAGCAATCGCAGAGGGGATTTCTTTAAATCCAATCCTAAACAGTTTCCAATGGGCGGTGAACAAATACTCCATCCCGATTGAATTGATTGATACGTTTTTAAATTCCATGGAAATGGATTTAAACAAACAGTTCTACAGCAAGGAACAATACGAATTGTACATCCTTGGATCTGCTGAGGTTGTTGGACTCATGTGTTTGAAAGTATTCGTAGAAGGAAATGATGCCGAATATGAGCGACTTAAACCGAGTGCCATGAAACTTGGTTCTGCTTTTCAGAAAATCAATTTTTTAAGAGATTTAAAGGACGATTTTCAAACATTAGGCAGGACTTACTTCCCTGGAATCAACATGGAAGAGTTTAATGCAACCGTGAAAAAAGAAATTGAAGCGGACATCGAAGCTGATTTTCGTGCAGGATATGAGGGAATTTTACAACTTCCGAAAAATGCGCGATTTGGAGTATATATGGCTTATAAATATTACTTCAAGTTATTTAAGAAAATCAAAGCAAAATCTGCTCAAAACATTCTAACAGAACGCATACGCATTCCAAATTACCGAAAAATGCGCATCCTTCTCACTTCATACGTTCGACACAACTTGAATATGTTGTAGTATGCAAGAAGAGGTCATTTTAGTAGATGCGAACGATTTGGCCATCGGAACGATGGAAAAAATCGAAGCACACGAAAAAGGATTGTTGCACCGTGCTTTTTCGATACTACTCGTTAACGAAAAAGGAGAAATGTTACTCCAACAGCGGGCATTAGAAAAATACCATTCACCCGGACTTTGGACCAATGCGTGTTGCAGTCATCCACGTCCAAACGAAACAAATTTGGACGCTGCTCACCGACGTCTTCACGAAGAATTAGGCATGTCAGTAGATTTGAAGGAGATTTTTCAATTTACGTACCACGCTGAATTAGAACAAGGATTAATTGAACATGAAATCGACCATGTTTTTTTGGGATTAACCAACGTAAATCCAAGCATAAATTTGTCAGAGGTCATGTCCTACAAGTGGATAAACCTTTTTGAATTACAACAAGACATGATTGCCCATCCGGAAAAATACACCGCATGGTTTAACTTATTAATGGTTGATCATTATTCCTCCATTGAAAACGCACTGAAACATGAAAGTAAGTAGAAGAGCTACCTTTAACGCAGCACACAGATTGTTTCGCCCAGACTGGACAAACGAAAAAAATGTCGAAATATTCGGGAAATGTAGTAATCCAAATTTCCACGGACACAATTACGTACTAGAAGTCATTCTAGATGGAGAAATTGACCCAGAAACGGGATATGTCATTGATTTAAAAATCGTGAAGGATGCCATTAAATCTGAAATCGACGAGCGTTTTGACCACCGAAATCTAAACCTTGACTGCCCAGAATTTAAAGACTTGAATCCAACCGCAGAGAACATTGCCGTGGTTGCCTGGAACCTCTTGAGAGCAAAATTACCCATGCATTTGGCATTGTCCATTAAATTATGGGAAACTGAAAATAATTGTGTGGAATACGCAGGTAAATAAACATTCATGGTACTTTTTTGGCACCGCAGAGACCTGCGAATTGAAGATAATGCCGGATTATTTAAAGCACTGAAAGAAAATGATCAGGTTCAACCTGTATTTATTTTTGATTCAATGATTCTTTCTGAATTGCCACGTAATGATCAACGCGTGCGCTTCATTCATCAGGAAATTCAATCCCTGAAAAAGGAATACCAAAAGATGAATTCAGATCTATTGGTTTACTTCGGAAATCCCCTTGAATTGATTCCTTCCATTGCCAAAGAACTTGGATGTTCAGCCGTCTACACCAATCGAGATTACGAACCATATGCCTTGGAAAGAGACAAACAGATATTTGCTTCCTTGGAAGATTTAAGCATTTCCTTTATTGGAACAAAAGATCATGTGGTTTTTGAGAAAAACGAAGTGACTAAAGATGACGGACTTCCCTACACTATTTTCACTCCGTATGCGCGAAAATGGAAAGCTACTTTAACGGATGCGTCCTTGTCCTCTTATTCACCTTCACTTTATTCAGCAAATTTCGCGCGAAGAGACAAGGTTCAAGAGCTCATTTCCATGGAGGAACTTGGATTTGAAGATGTACAGTTATTCCCTTTTCCGGCTCGATCTTTTCCAGAATCGATTGTCAATGAATACCATGAGAACCGTGATTTTCCGATGGTCAATGGAACAAGTAGACTGAGTCTTCATTTACGCTTTGGAACGATTAGCATTCGTCAATTGGCACGTTTCGCACGTGAGCGCAATGAAACATACTTAAATGAATTGATTTGGCGAGACTTTTACCAAATGATTATTTACCACTTTCCACATTCCGTTAAAAATGCCTTTAAAAAGCAATACGATAAAATTGAATGGGAGCAAAACGAAGCACATTTCGAAGCATGGTGTGCGGGAAAAACAGGTTATCCACTTGTCGATGCTGGAATGCGCGAGTTAAACGAAACTGGATTTATGCATAACCGTGTTCGCATGGTTGTAGCCAGTTTTTTAACAAAACACCTATTGATCGATTGGCGTCGTGGAGAATCCTATTTTGCAGAAAAATTAATGGATTTCGAATTAGCCAGTAACATAGGTGGTTGGCAATGGGCAGCAGGTTGTGGTTGCGACGCTGCACCCTATTTCCGCGTATTTAATCCAACCGCTCAACAAGAAAAATTCGACAAACAAAAAAAATACATTCAAAAATGGGTTCCTGAATTTGGAACACCGTCCTATCCAAGTCCAATTATTGACCATGTCTTTGCTAGGGAACGTATACTCAGCAGATTTAAAAAAGCACTAAATGACTAATCCAATCCAACTCGGCGATACATGTCCAA
>CALQBB020000112.1 GCA_943328715.2 Polynucleobacter meluiroseus
AAAGATCCAGCAGCTCGTGTAACAGAGCTATTAGCAAAAGTATTTGGCAGCCTTTAATTCATGCATTTTCCCGCTACCGAACTCGTATTAAACGAGCGAAACGAAGTTTATCACCTAGCCTTACATCCAAATCAACTTGCACACAAGGTGATTCTTGTTGGTGACCAAGATCGCGTTGCGCTTATTTCTGCATTTTTCGACACCATTGAACATCAAAGTCAACACCGCGAGTTTGTTTGTCACACCGGAACGTACCAGGGAAAAAGAATCAGTGTCCTTTCTACGGGAATTGGAACCGACAACATCGATATTTGCATGCAAGAGCTCGATGCCTTAGTGAACATCGATTTGGATCAAAGAACCGAAAAAACGAATAAAACTCAGTTGGAAATTGTTCGAATTGGAACCTGTGGCATCCTGCAAACAGATATTCCGTTGCATGCGTATATGTTATCCTCACATGCTTATGGATTCGATAACGTTGCTCACTTTTATCCAATTGATTATACGGATCAAGAAATGCAACTGCGTGCAAACATTGATCAGCACTTGAACTTGCCCTACGGAATTACTCCTTACCTTATTTCTGCTGATACAGATTTAACCCAACGCTTAAGTTCTTCCGAAACTTACACGGGAATCACCATCACTAGTTCCGGGTTCTATGGTCCACAAGGACGTAGTTTGCGCTTAGAGAGCAAGATTAAGGATATTCATGTCAAACTTGGAAGTTTCCGCCAAGAAGAAACGAAAATTGTCAATTTCGAGATGGAAAGTTCTGCGATATTTGCTTTAGGAAGGCAATTAGGACATGCCTGTGCAACCATTTGTTTGGGAGTAGCAAATCGTCCAAACATGGAGTTTTCAACGGGCTGTGAGCGTGAAATGAATGCGTTGATTTCTTACGTTCTCGACCGAATCTAATTACTTCAGTTGTTTATCGATTTGAATGTGCAGTTGAATACCTCTCAGCTCTCCCCCACTTGCAATGACATGACCTTCCCCATCGATAAGAAAAGCAGAAGGAATGGACGAAACTCCATAATTTGCAGAAGCAATCCCATCCTTATCCATTACATGATTTTTCCAAGATAGACGGTCTTCTTTGATCGCTTGTTTCCAAGCTGAAGCGTCTTTATCAATGGAAACGCTGAAGACCTCAAATCCATCGGCATTTTTAAATTCCTTTGATTTGTATTTCGCGTATGCCTCCACAACATTTGGACTTTCCTGACGACATGGACCACACCAAGAGGCCCAAAAATCTACCAAGACTAACTTACCTCGGAGATCCGACAATTTACGGACCTTTCCATTCGTTCCTACCAACTTGATTTCTGGCGCAAGATCTTTTGAATCAAAGGATTTCCCCGAACCAAAGCAAAGTGCGTAGCATGTATATGCTGCGATAAAAAGGAGTCCAAATATGAGTTGTTTCTTCATTAGCCAACGCGACGAATGTCCGCACCAATATTATTTAAACGCAATTCAATGTCCTGGTATCCACGGTCAATTTGTTCGATGTTTTCGATCACACTTTTTCCTTTAGCGGATAATGCAGCGATTAACAAGGAAACACCTGCGCGAATGTCCGGTGAGGACATCGTAATGCCGCGTAGATCGTGCTCGCGATTCAATCCAATCACCGTCGCTCTGTGTGGATCACACAAGATGATTTGCGCTCCCATGTCGATTAATTTATCCACGAAGAACAAACGAGATTCAAACATTTTCTGGTGAATCAACACGGAACCTTTTGCTTGAGAAGCAACCACCAAGATGATGGAAAGTAAGTCCGGCGTAAATCCAGGCCAAGGCGCATCGTAGATTGTTAGAATCGATCCATCGATAAACGTATCAATTTCGTAAGACTCTTGAGCAGGAATGTAGATGTCATCTCCACGGCGCTCTAATTTGATTCCGAGGCGACGAAAAACATTTGGAATGATTCCCAAATTCTCCCAACTCACATCTTTAATGGTGATTTCAGATTTTGTCATGGCAGCTAAGCCAATGAAGCTTCCGATTTCAATCATATCCGGAAGAATGCGGTGGAAACATCCACCCAATTTTTTCACTCCTTTGATGATGAGCATATTCGAACCAATTCCGCTAATGTTCGCTCCCATGGAGTTCAACATTTTACATAATTGTTGAATGTACGGTTCACAAGCAGCGTTGTAGAAAGTTGTTTCTCCTTCCGCCATCACAGCAGCCATCAAAATATTTGCCGTACCTGTAACGGATGCTTCATCCAAGTGAATGTACGCACCTTTTAAGTTCTTTGCTTCTACAGAATAGAAATGCTCCCCCGCGTCGTAGTTGAACTTCGCTCCGAGTAACGCAAATCCTTCGAAGTGCGTATCCAAACGACGTCGTCCGATTTTGTCTCCTCCTGGTTTTGGAATAAATCCAACACCGTATCGAGCCAATAATGGTCCAACAATCATAATTGATCCACGTAACGATGACGCTCTTTTTTTGAAATCTTCAGATTCCAAATACTTTAAATCGATGTCCTTCGCTTGAAAAATATAGGTTCCTTTCTCCACCTTCTCCACTTTCACGCCCATCGTTTGCAATAATGCAATCAACTTGTTGACATCAACAATGTCCGGAATGTTGGAAATAGTTACTTTTTCTTCTGTTAACAAAGGTGCGCAAAGCACTTGCAATGCTTCGTTTTTTGCTCCTTGCGGAATCAATTCACCTTTTAATGGTTTGCCACCGTATATTTCAAATGAAGCCATCGTTTATTGCTTTTTTTGGAATTTCTTTTTTTGTTTTTGTTTGAAATTGTTTGTTTTCACAAATTTCTTGTTGTTTGCTCCAAGACCTAATGTACGAAGTAAGGTGTTTGTATTCACCAAATCATCCGGATTTTCGAGAACCAATTCACCTTTCGACAATTCCTTCAAATGATCCGCAATCACATTGTTTTCCACCGCATCATTGTTGTGGGACAAGTATTGTTTTTTCATGAAATTAGCCATCGAAGTTTTCAGGTATTCCTTTTCCGCTGGATCTTCCGTGTTTTTCGATTCCTCTAAAATCGTCTGCGTATATTTTCCGTAGTGTCCATAACGAATGGAACTTTTCGGGTACACAAGTCGATCCGGCTTTTCGTTGAGCACTTCTTGTTTCGGGATTTCATAGGGAGAATCAACCTCCAATTTAAAATCCGACATCACGAATAAGTGTGTCCACAATTTGTGACGGTAATCATCTACATCTCTTAAATGTGGATTCAATTGTCCCATCACTTCGATAATTGCCTGTGCTGCACGGTTCCGTTCTGTTCGGTCCGCAATTTCCATTGCGTGTGCAATCATATTCTGCACATTACGACCATATTCTGGCAATATCAACTTCCCTCTAGTGGTGTTGTATTCCATGTTTTCTATTTTCAATTTTCAAAGTGTTTACCAAGCGCTGTATCAAACAAGTGCTTCGCTTCTGTTATAAATCCAAAATGCTCCTCATCGATTTGCATTTTTCCTTTGGTCACGTGTCCAAGTAAGGTAATGTTCACTCCACAATTCACCGTGTACTCTAGGAATAACTCCTCTTGTTCCTCCGTTACTGAAACCACTACGCGTCCTTGTCCTTCACCAAATAAGAAGGCATCCTCGCGAATTTCAGAATCTGTAACGATATCGAATCCAAGTTCACGCGGCATGGACATTTCCACTAAACTTACGAATAATCCACCATCTGACACATCGTGAACAGCGTTTACTAAATTATTTTCGATCAATCCTTTAACCGCATGTTGCATGTTAAATTCTTCCTCTAAATCAAAGTATGGCGCTGGAGATGCTTTTATTCCATGGTAGGTTGCTAAATATTCCGAAGAAGCAATATCCTCTTTGTATTCACCCACCAAGAAAATCAAATCACCCTTTTGTTTGAAATCCAAGGACATCACTTTCTCCTTGTCTTCCACCAATCCAATCATTCCAATCGTCGGTGTTGGGAAAACCGGTACCTCTACCCCATTCATCGATGTTTGGTTGTAGAACGAAACGTTTCCACCTGTTACTGGTGTTTCAAATTTCAAACACGCCGCCGACATACCTTTGATCGCACCGACAAATTGCCAGTAGGACTCCGGATTATACGGATTTCCAAAGTTTAAGCAGTTGGTAATCGCACTTGGAATTCCACCTGCACAAACAATGTTACGAGCCGCTTCAGATACCGCGATCATCGTTCCAATCTCCGGATCAGCATTGACATAACGTGAATTACAATCCACCGTCATCGCTAATGCTTTGTTTGTTCCTTTGATGTTCACCACTCCTGCATCCGATGGACGATTCGTTGTCATGGTGCGCGTTCCAACCATGGAGTCGTATTGTTCGTAGACCCATTTTTTCGAAGCGATGTTTGGCAATTGCAATAACGCGTATCCAACTTCTTTCAAGTTTTCTGGTTGTGGAACTTGACTAATATTAAATTTCTTGTATTCTTGGTAATAAGCAGGCTCTGAATACTCACGCACGTTTTGAGGAGCTCCACCACCAAGAACCAAAGATTCAGCAGGAACATCTCCGACCAACTCTCCATCCATGTAGTAGCGAACGCGTCCTGTGTCTGTTACGTGGCCGATTTCCTCTGCGTGTAAGTCCCATTTGTCGAAAATGCGTTTCACAACAGACTCTTTTCCTTTTTGAACCACTACCAACATGCGCTCCTGGGATTCAGAAAGCAAAATCTCGTATGGCAACATATGGTCTTGAC
>CALQBB020000113.1 GCA_943328715.2 Polynucleobacter meluiroseus
AATCGAAGCAATTAGAGAAAGGAATCCGTCAGTTAATCGATGAAGGAGTCGCGCAGTTATTCGTGCAACAACCTGGAAATCGTAAAATTGTTGGAACGGTTGGACAACTTCAATTTGAGGTCATCAATTACCGTTTGATTCACGAATATGGCGCGAATTGTCGCTTCGTTCCTAGAAATTACTTCAAAGCGTGTTGGATCACCACCGACAACAATGAACAGTTGCAAAGTTTCATGCGCGCGAAGTCCAATTACCTAGCCACAGATAAGGATGAAAACATCGTATTCTTGGCTGAAACTCCGTTCCTTTTGCAAATGGCAGAGCAAGACTATCCAGACTTGGTATTCCACAAAACCTCAGAATTTAAATTGGAGATTTAATTCGGTTTGTGGAATTTAGGAAGAGATGAATCCTTTTCATACTTTTATCCTAAATCAATCTGTATGAAAACCATTTTATTCTTCCTCTTCTTTCTTCCTTTCTGGTCTTTTAGTCAATCAGCGGAATTTGAAAAATACATTTCCGAAGGAGTGAAATATTACGATAGCCGCAATTACGATGCGGCCGTTCAGCAATACCAAAAGGCTCTGAAAATTGACAGTAAATCCGAATTAGCGAATTACGAATTGGCCCTGACCTATGCGGCAATGAAAGACTACCGAGCGGCATTAAGTTACTGTGAAGTTGCCATCGAAGCAAATGGTAAAAATATGTTAGCTGCCTATTTGATCAAAGGGTCGTGCCTGGACGAACTAGGACAAACGGAAGAATCAATCAAGCTTTTCGAAAAAGGCATTAAGAAGTTTGGTTACGATCATTTGCTGTGCTACAATCTGGGAATGGATTATTACCGAATAGGCGACTTGACAAAAGCACAAGAAATCATTGAACACGGAATCGAAACGAAAAAATCCCATGCGAGTAGTCATATGCTACTCGGGTACGTGCTAGCGGACCAAGGAATGAAAGTGAAAAGTATTCTGGCTTTGCATTACTTCCTGCTGTTAGAGCCAACGAGTAATCGTTCTGAAAAAGCATATGCGCTACTCATGAAACAAATGGGTGGAAATGTCCAAAGGAAAGAAGGAGAAGAAAACACCATCAATATTTACGTAGATCCAAATGCGGATCCAGAATTTTCTTCCGCTGAACTAATGCTTTCTATGTTGTCGGTGAGTAGCACTTTGGAGGAGAACAAGGATAAAACGGAGGAAGAAATGTTTATCGAAAACACGAAGTCTATGTTCATCGTGATGGGTGAATTAAAAAAGAAAAAGAACAAAGGCTTGTATTGGGAATTTTACATTCCCTTATTCGATGAGCTAGCTCATTCAACGGTTCTCGATGCTTATTGCTATTACATTTCACAGCAGTCCAACGAGGTCGCGGCTAAATGGATGGAGGAACACCAGGATCACTTCAATGAGTTAGTGGAATGGTTTAAAAAGAATGGCTAAATCTTAACGTTTGTTAGTAAAATCCTCCTAGAAATCAATTATTTTTGAGGTGACAAACAGCTAACGCATGGAAAGAAGAAATTTCATTACAAGACTAGGCCTCGGAATATCTTCCTTGGTTGCTTTACCTTTTGCCTCTTGGTCCAAAGAAAAAGAAGACATGAAAGAAACACAAAATAGCATCAAACGCATTCGCGCACTCGGATTTCAATGGGAAACCGCGGATCCTTTTTTATTCTGTGTCCACCACGAGGATTTCTTCCCGAAGGGAAATGCGCAACTAGGACCCGATCCAAGTTTATTCAACGGTCGCCACATGGGACAAGATTTCATCGTGAAAGATGGATTCCGCATGTATCACGGCTCAACGGTTCCTGGCTTCCCAGGACATCCACACCGTGGATTTGAAACGATTACGGTTGTTCGTACAGGTCTTGTCGATCACGCGGATTCGTTAGGCGCCGCAGGACGTTACGGAAACGGCGATGTGCAATGGATGACTGCTGGAAAAGGCGTGCAGCATTCGGAAATGTTCCCGCTGTTGAATCAGGACAAAGACAATCCCTTGGAGTTATTTCAGATTTGGTTGAACCTCCCGAAAAAAAGCAAAATGGTTCAGCCGCATTTCAAAATGATTTGGTCGGAATCCGTGCCAAAATTCGTTGAGAAGGATGCACAAGGAAATCAAAGCCATATTGAAGTATTGGTAGGTAAATTAAATGCGCATCGCGCCATCGGTTCGCCACCAAATTCGTGGGCGGCAGATGAAAACAACCATGTGGCAATTTACAACATCCACATGGAGCCAAATGCACAATGGACCCTTTCTGCAACCGATGCAGGAGTCAATCGCACCTTGTTTTACTACGAAGGAAATCGTTTAAACATCGACGGACAAGAAATCCCACATTACCATGCGGTGGAAGTGGATCCAACAATGGCGCTGACCTTAAAGAACAACACAGAAACGTCCAAAGTTCTGGTGTTACAAGGACGTCCAATCAACGAGCCTGTCGTTCAACACGGTCCATTCGTGATGAACACCAAAGAAGAAATCTACCAAGCTTTCGAAGACTACCAGAAAACACAATTCGGCGGATGGCCTTGGTCCCGCTACGATCAAGTGCACGATGTTTCAGAAGGACGTTTTGCGAAGCATGCGGATGGAAGTGTAGAGAAACCGAAGGGGTAGGGAAAGTTTATTTTCGTTTTGAAGTTTTAGTGTAGGCACAAACACTACAAATGAACGGAAAATAATTTGCAGCATTAAAATATAAAAAAAGCGTCAGATCTATTCTGACGCTTTTCTTTTTTCTCGAATGAATTAAAATCTAATATTCTGATTCATCACTAAAACGATCAAAATCAGAAGGTTCGTCGTAAGATGGCTCATCGTATCCCGCAGAAATATCCGAACTCGTTTCGATAGGTTGAGGAGCTGTAACGATGTTTTGTTCAGGTGCAGAAATGCTTACAGCTGCATCCTCTTGTGCTGATTCTTGTGCGTCCTCTCCTTTTAATGCAGATTTAATTTGTTCAAGTCGCTCAGTATTTTCACATGAGCTTAGTACTAGTAGAGCGCTTAAAATTGGAAAAATGATTTTTTTCATGATTCTTTGTTTAATGAATTAATAGACTTATTTAATTTTGCAAGAATGACGATCATAACTCCAAGACATAGGAAGAAAAAACCAAAATACATCCAATCTTTTGCTGTCACTCTGTTTTCTGAACGTAAAATGTCGCGAGCTGTTTTCTCTATATTCGCTGCATTAAGTTTTTGACCGAATAATTCTTTGAATTTAGAGAATTGTGTCTGTACATTATCTGCCTTGTACTCAATTTTGTTGTTGTAGAAAAAATCGTCCACACATTGCATTTCCAATTCACTTCCTAGTTCATCTTTAGTTTTATATTGACTAAAATCTAATGACATGGCATCTGCCAAAACAGTTAAGACCACAACGGTATCCTTCACCTTTGTTTTAGTTTTCAAGTGTTTTGCAAGTTTTGCTAATTGTTCAAAGCGCTCTGCTGAAACATCCGAATTAGCTCCAATAGAATAGAAATTAAACAATTGAGTTTGACGCTCAAATGCTTTGTTTTCTTTAGTGTTACTAAATACAAGAGGTGTTTTGGTTACTGATAAATGCAATTTCTCAATGGCTTTCATTTCGTCAATGCTTAAGTCTTTACTTTTAACAAGGACATCCTTGAATTTATTTACTAGCAAGGTGTCACCACCTTTTTTATCAGAAAGACTCAAAAAATGCTCCATTTTTTCAAGGATACTAATTTTCGATTCAAAATCTGTAGAATCGGTATCGTAACCCGCTAAAACGTTATCAAAAAAGCGTTTCATCGAATACGGATAGGATTCGACACGCGATGGATATGGGATCTCATAATAGGATGGTTCAAGTCCTATGGATATCATGAAATTATTTGAGTTCATTTGCGCTAATCTGGAAGAGGCCCAATTTGACATGGCATCATCATATTCTGCATCTGTCAATTCTCGCTCCGTTTTTACCCATTCTGCTTTTGGGATTTTACGGGTAAAAGCTTTGTATTTCTTGTTGTATTCTTCGAAGGTAACTCCCGTTTCATTTTGATCTGTCTCAGTCAAATCTTCATTAATCACTCCTTTTTTAAGTTCCTTTTGACTAATGCTCACCAGTGGCCGTTTGCTGTCAAAAAAGTTCATGCCATAATACGTGAGTCCGCCGATGAAAATTAGAAACATGAACGTAGCCGTCCAATTCCATGTTCGCTGTTCATAAATGAACTTAAATACTTGTGTTAGTTTGTTTTTCATAATAGAATTTAATGGTTAGACTATAAAAATAAAATAAAAAAATGAATAAATAAAGTATGAGTTTCATATATGCTAAATATATATTATATTGTGTTCGAAATACTTAAGTCGACAAAACCATTATGAGAAAATGCTCTATTTTAATAATGATATTTTTATTTTCCACGCACGCCTCTGCGCAATTTTTCACCTCCGCAAATGCCGTCAATTCTTACAGTCCCGTAGTTTCCTTTGTGAAGTTTATGGATCCTGTTATAGAGGTATCGACAAAAAAATACTCAGTCATCAAGACACAAAGTTGTACCGAAAAACAAGACCTTTATTATAATTATTTGGGAAGCTATGAGTGTAAACCTATGAAGGCGGCAAGTATTCAGGTCACCATTCAAATTCATTTAAATGACCCCATGTACGATGAGGCGCTGATAACAATTGCCGAAC
>CALQBB020000114.1 GCA_943328715.2 Polynucleobacter meluiroseus
AAAAGCAGAATTTGTAATCAATCCAGGATCTGAGCAAGTTCGTTTTACAGCGGATCGCGATGGAATCCTAGCGTACTTCGAAAAAATGGGAACGAAAGTGTTTACGAACGCTTGTGGACCTTGTATCGGACAATGGTCGAGAGAAGGAGCAGAGAAACAAGAGAAAAACACGATTGTACACTCATTTAACCGTAACTTCTCGAAACGCGCAGATGGAAATCCAAACACGCATGCCTTTGTAACATCACCTGAAATGGTGGCTGCATTGGCAATTGCTGGTGATTTAGGATTTAATCCATTAACGGATACGTTGACGAACGATAAAGGAGAGCAAGTAAAATTGAATCCTCCTCACGGTGATGAATTACCAACACGTGGGTTTGCAGTTGACGACAATGGATACCAAGCTCCAGCGGAAGATGGAAGTGGAGTTGAAATTTTAGTAGCTCCGGATTCTTCTCGTTTGCAATTATTAGAAAACTTCCTAATCTGGGACGGTAAAAATATTGAGTCAGCTCGTTTGTTGATCAAGGCAAAAGGAAAATGTACGACGGATCACATCTCAATGGCTGGACCATGGTTGCGTTACCGTGGACACTTAGATAACATTTCAAACAACTTATTGATTGGCGCAGAGAACGCATTCAACGGTCAAGCGAATTCAGTGAAAAATCAATTAACTGGTGAGCATGGTGAAGTTCCTGCTGTTCAACGCGCTTATAAAGCAGCGGGTGTTCCAACAATCGTTGTCGGAGATCACAACTACGGTGAAGGTTCATCTCGCGAGCATGCTGCGATGGAGCCACGTCACTTAGGTGTTTGTGCAGTCATCGTAAAATCATTCGCTCGTATCCACGAAACAAACTTGAAAAAACAAGGAATGTTAGGTTTGACTTTCTCGAACGAAGCAGATTACGATAAAATCATGGAGGACGATACATTCGACTTTACAGATTTGGCATCTTTTACTCCAGGTAAACAACTTACCTTGAAATTAAACCATTCCAATGGATCAAGTGAAGAAATCAAGTTGAATCACACATACAATGCTTCGCAAATCGAATGGTTTAAAGCAGGTTCAGCATTGAATTTGATTAAATTAATGGAAGCATAAGAAATGAAAAAACTACTAGCTCTTTTGTTTATTGGAACAATCGGACTTGCTCACGGACAAGCTTCGTTTCAGGGAAACCATTCATTTGAGCTTTATGGTGGTGGACCAAATTTCTTGAAATTTGATTTTTTTGGCCTTGGTCCGAACTCTACGAGTATGATTGGAACAACGAGTATTCCACCAAGCGGACTTCGTTATGCATACATGATTACAAACGATGTGAGTGTTGGAATCGATGTGATGTATAATTCGTATCGGGAGTCTTATTCTTCTAGTGATACTGTTTTTGTCAATAATGAATGGACTTACATCCCTTCGAATTATACTGATTTAAGATCTCGACTGAGAGTTCAAGCACGCTTTAATTTTTTATTACCGAGTTCGAGTCCAAATGTAGATAGCTACATTGGATTAGCGGTTGGAACAAACAATCGTTGGGAAAAACAATGGAAAAATGATTCGATAAACTACAGCTACAACTCTGCTGACCTTGTGTCGGTTCCAGTTTCCGCTCGATTGTGTTATGGATTTCGCTATTTCTTCAGTTACAATTCTGCGTTAGGTGCGGAAGTAGGAGTGGGTGGACCGCTCTTCTCCGTTCAATATACGTACAAGTTTTAACACGAAAAGTAAAGGCATAAAAAAGCCCTGACAATTAATTCTGTCAGGGCTTTTTTATGCTTTATAGAATTCTAGTATCGGTAATGTTCCGCTTTGAATGGACCTTCAACTGCTACGCCAATGTAGTCAGCTTGATCTGTACTTAAAGTTTCCAATTCAACACCAATTTTTGCAAGGTGTAAACGAGCAACTTTTTCATCTAGGTGCTTAGGAAGCATATAAACATCATTTCCATATTTATCTGCATGCAACCAGATTTCCAATTGCGCTAAGGTTTGATTCGTGAATGAGTTTGACATGACGAATGACGGGTGACCTGTTGCACATCCAAGATTTACCAAACGTCCTTCTGCAAGGATGATAATGTCCTTACCATTGATATTGTATAAATCAACTTGTGGTTTGATTTCGATTTTTGAAGCTCCGTGATTGTTGTTCAACCAAGCCATATCGATTTCGTTATCGAAGTGACCGATGTTACAAACGATCGCTTTGTCTTTCATGTTTTCAAAATGACGTCCAACAACGATGTTTTTGTTTCCAGTCGTTGTAACGATGATGTCACCTAAATGAACCACAGTATCCAAACGTTTTACCTCGAATCCGTCCATTGCTGCTTGAAGCGCACAAATTGGATCGATTTCTGTAACGATTACGCGAGCTCCAGCACCTTTCAACGATGCAGCAGATCCTTTTCCAACGTCACCATAACCACATACAACAGCAACTTTTCCAGCCATCATTGTATCCGTAGCACGACGAATGGAATCTACTAATGATTCTTTACATCCGTATTTGTTATCAAATTTCGATTTTGTAACCGAGTCATTCACATTGATTGCAGGCATCACCAACGTTCCGTTTTTCACACGCTCGTATAGACGGTGAACACCAGTCGTTGTTTCTTCAGATAATCCTTTGATGTCTTTCGTTAATTCAGGGAAACGATCGAATACCATGTTGGTTAAATCTCCACCGTCATCCAAAATCATGTTTAATGGTTTACCACCTTCAAAAGCGAATAACGTTTGTTCAATACACCAATCGAATTCTTCTTCGTTCATTCCTTTCCACGCGAAAACTGGAATTCCAGCAGCAGCAATAGCCGCAGCTGCGTGATCTTGTGTAGAGAAAATGTTACATGAAGACCAAGTAACTTCAGCTCCTAATTCAACCAACGTTTCAATAAGAACTGCTGTTTGAATGGTCATGTGAAGACATCCAGCAACTCTTGCTCCAGCTAATGGTTTTGTTGTTCCGTATTCTTCACGAAGCGACATAAGGCCGGGCATTTCTGCTTCAGCCAATTTAATTTCTTTTCTACCCCATTCAGCTAAGCTGATGTCTTTTACTTTATAAGCCATACTTAATTTATCTATTTATTTATGTAATCGAATGCAAATTTACTACTTAAATGTGTAAACGTAAAAGGATACCATAATTATCCTAGTTCATTTTTTGACGAATCAGTTTTTCTAATCCATTGACAAATAATGGATGACTGTTTGAGCTTGGAACAAGTTGTACTTTTTCTCCGCCATGTTCTTCGAAAATCTCTTGGTATTCTTCACCGATTTCGACTAAGGTTTCCAAGCAGTCGGCAACAAATGCGGGACTAAAAACCAATAATTTTTTCGCTCCTTTTTTCGCCCATTCTTCTACTACTTTATCGGAGAAAGGCGTTAACCATTTTTTGTCCAGTCGGGATTGAAAACATACGGTGTACTGGTCTTCCGTTAATCCAATTTTTTGCGCAATGAGTCGAGTAGTTGCAAAGGAAGTTGCCTTGTAACAAAACTTATTTCGGTCATTTAGTTCAGTTTCACAAGGTTCATCCGCACAGAGGTCGGTTCCCTCATATACTTTGTCCACTTGTCTTTCTGGTAATCCGTGGTAAGAAAAAAGAACGTGGTCATACTCCTTGAAGTTGAACTGTTTCGTGTTTTCAACAATCGAATCAATGTAACCTTCGTTGTCCCAAAATTGACTGATGATTTTAATTTCTGGAATGACCCACCATTTGCGAATGATGTTCATTGCTTTTTCCACTGCGGATCCTGTTGAGGCACTTGCGTATTGCGGAAATAAGGGAAGGATAATGATTTCGTCGTAATTTGCTTGATGCATGCGTTCAAGCACACTATCCATGGATGGATTCTGATAACGCATCGCCATTTCTACTGTGACATCTTCATTTTCAAATGCATGTTGCAACATTTCCTGAACTTTTAGGGTGTGTGTCTTTAGTGGTGAAACGCCGTCCCCAAGTTCCCAAAGTTCTTTATAGATTTTCGCTGATTTCGGTGCTCTAAATGGAACAATGATGCCATTTACCAATATTTTACGCAGTAACCAAGGAATGTCGATGACACGTGGATCGTTTAAAAATTCTGTCAAATAACGTCTAACGTCACTCGTTTTCGGACTGTCTGGTGTTCCCAATTGAAGTAAAAGGACTCCCGTTTTTTTCATATACTGATGGTGTATTTCTAATTTAACAACGTTTTTCAACGCTTGTTCAAAATTACACACATTTCCTGGCTTGACGATGTGGAATAGACATTTCATCTTAACTTTGTTGCATGAATCCAATGGAATATTTACTGAGTACGAGTCCAGATAACTTTGAGGAACGTGCCTTGGCATTATTTCATCACCAATACCAAAACGTTTCGGTGTATCGTTCCTACGCGGATTTAGTTCATCGGAACCATCCAAAAAGCTTGAATGAAATCCCTTTCCTGCCGATTTCTTTTTTTAAAACGGCACGAATTATTGATCAAGAATCCATAAACATCGACCTTCATTTTCAAAGCAGTGGAACAGGAAATTCGGGAAGAAGTCAACATTTTGTCAAAGAAAAAAAATGGTACGATGATTCATTTTCATCTGGATTCACTCATTTCTTCGGTCCAGTGGAGGAATATGTAGTACTTGCTTTGTTACCCAATTATGTCGATCAAGGTG
>CALQBB020000115.1 GCA_943328715.2 Polynucleobacter meluiroseus
ATGGAGTGGAATAAGCGAGTCTTTTCTCATCCTCCAAGGAAACCACTAAATTGGAAGCAATCACATCACCTTCACCATTATTGAGCAAGCGTTGAAAGTTTTTGGTATCCGTGATGACCTTCACTTCCATTTTTAATCCTTGTGTTTTACAGAAGGAATCCATGATTTCATATTCGAATCCAAGTCGTTTTCCTCTGTATTCAAAAAAGGAAAGGGAACTATTTTCCGTTAGGATGGTTAATTTTCCTTTTTTCTGAATTTCTTTGAAGTCAATTTTCACAGCGGGACCAACGGGTTTACTCCCGCAGGAAACTAAAATCATGACAATCAATAAAGTAGTCCATGTTAAACGCATGTGCACTTTTTTATATAAGTTCTTCTCTACGAAACATCTAAGATAAAGTTACGCGTAATTCTGAACATTTGGTTTATTTCAAAAATAAATAGATATTTGACACTCAAATGATTGTGTATGAGCAATGAACAAAACGAAATGTACTCAAAAGTTGTCCGTGCTGGGAAGCGGACTTATTTTTTTGACATCAAAGCAACGAAGGGAAATGATTTGTACATTACGTTAACCGAGAGCAAAAAGTCTTTTGGCGAGGATGGCGACGGTAACTATCAGAAGCACAAGATTTTCCTATACAAAGAAGACTTTGAGAAATTCAGAGAGGGTCTTGATGACGTGTTAGCTAAAATCGAAGAGCTAAAATCACAACAATAATTTTTTCAAAAAAGACTTGCAGAATTAAAAAGTATGCCTATCTTTGCACTCATAAATCACAGGGGAGTTTAGCTCAGTTGGTTTAGAGCATCTGCCTTACAAGCAGAGGGTCGGGGGTTCGAATCCCTCAACTCCCACTCTGATAAAAGCACTATCGTAAGATGGTGCTTTTTTCGTTTTAGGACGTTTTGAGTTCACTCAAATAAGGACTGAAAGGAAAAAAGCACCGCCTGAGCGCAGCGAGGGAGTGCTTTTATCCACTGCACGTCGGGACAACGGGATCAGAAATCCCTCAACAGAAAACCAGTAAATCAATTCACTCATCCCGAATGAAAAACACATTAAAGATGGTGATAACACATTTATAATCATCACATTTTCAATTTTTTACGTTTACATTAGTTATTTTAACTACCTTGCAAAAACGACAATTACAACTCCAAAAAGAATTACACCAATTACGAAAAAAACACACAGACATCAAATTCACACACCATTTTCAAACATACACATGCACAACATCGAAACCTCCTCACAACGAAAAGTTGGTTCATTTACGAATGAATTCAAGCGTAAAAACCTAATGCGATGAAATTAATCATCAAAAATATGTTGAGCACTAGATGTGTCAACTATATTTCGGACATATTAAAAGCTATGGATATCTCCTTCGTCTCCGTTGAACTAGGAAAAGTGAACTTAATCAATAAACTCAGTTTGAATCAAAAATTAGACTTTAAAAATGAAATAAAACAAGAGGGATTTGAATTAATTGAAAACAGTCAATCTATTTTAGCGGAACGTATCAAACTCATTATCATTCAAATGGTTCATTATTCAGAGGAAAACATCAAAACAAATTTCTCTGTTTATTTGAGTGAACAAATGAAACACAATTACACGTATTTATCCAATGTGTTTCGTGCAGAAAATGGAATATCCATCCAACAGTTCATCATCATGAATAAAGTAGAACGAATTAAGACTTTGTTGTTATACGGTGAGTTGAATTTGTCTGAAATTGCCTACAAATTAAATTACAGCAGCATTGCTCATTTGTCTAATCAATTTAAAAAGATTACCGGCTTATCTCCAACCAATTACCGTCAATTGGAAGTTAACCAGCGTATTCCCATAGAGAAAATTGGAGCTTGATCGTTTCAATATGAATGGCATCTTTATTCATATTCTATAAATTCAATGAAATTTGTTTACTGACAAACCAAGGTGTCGAACCAAGGGGAATATCCCACCCAAATTCCTAGTGCACCACCTTTGATGTTCGTTGGGATATTTGTTGGTGTTGAAAAGGGGTTTCCAGCTGAATACATTTGATTGTATTTTTTCTCGAAAAAATTATATTCATTTCTACCTATTTTGGACAATTTAACGATCACAGTATCGCCAAGTTTGTAGTAACCTCTGTAGGCTGGATCACCATTTGGATCATCGAAACTCATGGGATTTTCATAGGCGAAATCGAATGTTTGACCATTGAAGAATTTATCGTTAAAAAACGGATTGAATGTCCGCTTGAAGTTAGGCATTCCAGCTAATTTCACTTGCCAAGCATAGGAATCTCCGCTCACAGCTGGATCACTCAATTTCGCCCAAGAGAATCCACGATCGGTAAAGGATCCTTCCGGTTTCCAATAAAGGGAATCCAACGGTGTCGCCGGATAGATATTGGTTGTCGATGTATACTCCGAACCATTGTTGACTACTTTCAAGGTGTAGGTCTTTCCAACTTCACCAACCATTCCAAGTGAAATGTAAGCGCATAGATGCAAATTGACTAAAACATCCACGGGTAAACCAAAAAACGCTGCGGCAATTTCTTCTGTTCCTGGAGGAAGATTATCCGAACAAATCTCTGTCAAGGTATCCGTTTCAACACCGTTGGAGATCGTTACAGTTGCTCCAGAAACAAATCCTTCAAGGTAAGCCTGAAAGTTTGTCGGCGAGTAGACATTATTGGTTGTACTTAACAGAACAACGGCTGGCTGACCCGTTTCAATACTTCCGTCAATGACTAATTGATCTTTGTACCCTGGAATATCAATTTGAACTTCCTTTGTACAAGAAACAGCCACCAACATGATGCTTATTCCTAGAAATAATTTGCTTAAAATTCGAAATTCCATGTTGCGCTAGGTATGATTGGAAATAAGGATACTTGTTTTACGGATAACTTGAAATTTCCGGAGAGGAAATCACCATCATTGTCAACATATAAAAAGAATGGATTCATTCGGTTGTACACATTGTAAATAGAGAATGACCAATTGCTTCTGTATCTTTTCTTCACCTCAATTTCTTTTCCAGTTGCTGAATCTGTTTTCGTTTTGTAAGCTTTGCTGTACAAGGTAGCGGACAAATCTAAGCGGTGATACGGCGCCATTCGTGTCGAATTACGCGGTCCGTAGTTGAACAATAAGTTTTGTTCTTGAACGTACCATGAACTCGGCAAGGTCAAGGTATTTCCGGTTGCATAAATGAAACTAGCTGAGAACGTCCAACGGTCATTGAGTTTATAGGTACCGACCAAGGTTAAATCGTGACGACGGTCATATTTCGCTGGATAAATATTTCCTTCATTGATGTCTGGAAATCTTCTTTCTGTTTTTGCCCAAGTATACCCAACCCATCCGGTAAAGCGTCCAACGGATTTCTTAAAAAAGAACTCAATCCCATATGCTCTACCTTCACCAAATACCAAAAGATTATCAGTATTGTCGCTCACATTATCACCTGGCAATGCACCTTCCTTGAATTCGATGAGGTTGTCCATTTCTTTGTAATACACTTCAACAGAGCTTTCAAATTTATCATTGAAAAAGTTTCTGAAATATCCCACGGATCCCTGCCAACCTTTCTCTGGTTTCGCAATGTCGGTTGTTGGAAACCAAATATCCGTTGGAAGAGAAACGGCGCTTAAAGAAGTTAAATGCACGTATTGGTAATTGTAAGCGTATCCCGCTTTGATTGAACTGTTATCTGGCAATAACCAACGCATGGAAACACGTGGCTCCAATCCGTGGTAAAACTTAATTAAATCACCTTTCTGGTATTGAATCGTTGTGTCCTGGGTACTGATTCCATCTCCTTTGATGTAGCGCGTGAACGGACCCACATGTGCAAATGCACTGTAACGAAGTCCAACATTCAAACGAATTTGCTCATTTAAATCAAACTCGTCCAAAACATACGCTGCTGCTTCATGAGAATATAATTTTTGTGCTGCACCGGTATCGAAAACGGTCGTATCATTTTGAGCGGTCACACTCGTTGGTGTAAATGTATGGTATTTGTAATCTGCTCCCCATTTAATTCGGTGAACGGGATTCGGGAAATATGAAAAATCCACTTTCGCACCTACATCTCGGATACCTGATGCCAATTCAAAACGAAATTCATCCTGCTGTGAACCAAATTTAAACATGTAATCAGAGAAGGTAGTTGTCACATTCATGAATAACTTATCGGTAAACAAGTGATTCCATCTCAATGCTGCGATTCCATTTCCCCATGGCATGTTTGCACCGAATCCACCTTTTTTATCGGAGAAATTGAAGACATCTTTTCCATAATAGCCGCTTAAATAAATGCGGTCTTTTGCCGATAACTTATAATTTAATTTCGCGTTGAAATCGTAAAAGAAATAAGACGATCCAGCAAACGGAGAGGTGTCCGAAATAGCTGCTTTCAACAAGATATCAATGTATGTTCGACGCGCGGAAACGATAAAGGATCCTTTGTCTTTTTTTATGGGTCCTTCTAATGTCAATCGCGAAGAAATCGCACCGATACCACCGGTTACTTTTAATTTCTTCATGTTTCCTTCGTTCATGTTTACTTCGAGCACGGAGGACATTCTTCCACCAAAGTTGGCTGGCATTCCACCTTTGATCAAATTCACTGATTTTACGGCATCAGCATTGAAAACTGAAAAGAATCCAAACAAGTGAGC
>CALQBB020000116.1 GCA_943328715.2 Polynucleobacter meluiroseus
CGCATATGCTTATTATCAATTGCTCTTTGATTTCTCGACAGTGTTACCAATTTGGAGAATTGCCTTTGGCTTGATATCCTTTACCTTAATTTTGACGTTTGTGCACCTTTTCTTTTTGAAGGTAATTAAACAAAATCCAACGTTTTGGTTTGGATTGATCTTTTCCATTGTGACATTTGTCAGCATGTTGTACCCAATGATGCAACGGGTTTATGTGGATGCATCTGAATTCTATCCAGGATTCGTTATTCCACTTCACTTTTTGCCAATCCTTATGTTTTTTACTTTTCATCAATTATATCCTCAAAAATGAATCGAATCCTTTTTATTACCCTTTGTTCTCTTTTTCTGGCAAGTTCTTGCACGAAGGAAAAAACACCATTCGCTCAAGCACCAACTTGTAATGGGACGGTTTCATTTGCAAATGATGTTTTGCCAATTATCCAGCAACAATGTACTGGTTGTCACGACGCAGGAAACGCTTCCGGAGGATACAATCTATCGGATCATACAACAATCGCAGCTCATGCAAATGCAGTTTTAGGTTCCATGCGCAATTCTGGATACCAACTCATGCCTCAAGGTGGACCAGCACTTCCCGATTCGACTATTCAGTTAATTGAGTGTTGGATTTATCAAGGGAAATTGGATAACTAGACAAAAGTTTATGCGTTTTATTGTATCGTGTTTCTTTTTTTGCTCCACGCTGACCTATGGTCAA
This sequence comes from Polynucleobacter meluiroseus, assembly GCA_943328715.2. Taxonomy (GTDB): domain Bacteria; phylum Bacteroidota; class Bacteroidia; order Flavobacteriales_D; family Crocinitomicaceae; genus UBA952. The sequence goes on from CALQBB020000116.1 coordinate 722, forward strand.
AGCGAACGGACGATTTTATACGCACAAGCAACGGAGTTTGGTTACCGAAATCAATTCAAAGAAGCAGAGAATATTTTATCGCAGGTGATCGCTTTATTTCCAAATGATTCCATGGCTTATTTTGACCGAGCAATCATGCGTGAAAATCTTGGAGATACCCTTGGTGCAATTTCCGATTTCACGAAGGAAATAGAAATCGATCCAAAAAGCGCAGATAATTACTTTTTACGGGGGATGCTTTACCACAAAACGAAAATGTACAACGAAGCATTGGCAGACTTTAAAAAAGTAAATCAACTTGATGCTGGCAATGCCGATTCGCATTACTTTGCCGCACAATTATTCCTCGTCCTCGAACAAAATAAATATTTGGCAAAACGACAATTAAAAAAGTGTTTGCGAATTAATTCAGCGCATGAGGAAGCGATGAAATTAGTTCTTCAAATCAGTTAGCTTGATGTGCTTCAACAGGGATAAGCTTAAAACCTAGATTAAAATAAATACCTTTGTTCACTTAATATACATATTATGAAATCAATTCTTTTCTCTTTTTCCATGGTTGCTTGTACTTTATTAAGTGCGCAAACAGGTGGAACACTGACTTTGTCCTTTACTCAAACACCTCACACTTCCTTTCAAGGAACAAAAAATGTAATGGCAGTCTGGATTGAATCAAGCACAGGAACTTTTGTAAAAACACGCGCACGCAATGCTGGCGGAGGAACGTCAGACCATTTGCCTGTTTGGGCAGTAAAATCAGGTGGTTCTGCTGGAAATTGTATGACTGCAAGTTGTAACACAGTGGGTGCGATTACTGGTGCTACGTTAAATAATTTTTCTTCGAGAAACTTTAGTTGGGATGGAACGGATGCTTCAGGAAATATCGTAGCAGACGGAACGTATAAAATCACCGTTGAAAGCACATGGAATCATGGTTCGGCTGCAACAACAACACGATCCTTTACTTTTGTGAAAGGCACGGCTTCGGACGTTCAAACACCAACGGCTGATGCAAATTTCACAGGAATTGCACTAGCTTGGAATCCGGCAGGTGTAGGTGTGGAAGATAAAACGTCTGATATGATCGTTTCCATTCAGCCAAATCCTAGTTTAAACGGAGTCTTCAATGTAGAGTTTAATTATGCGATTAGAGTATCTGCAATGAACCTAGCTGGTGAGGAAGTTTATACGGAGGACGTACAAATGAACGAAGTTTCAAAAACAGTGAATTTATCAAATTTGACAAGTGGTGTATACTTTATTTGTGTGACAAACGGTACATCTATGTCAAAACACAAAGTGGTGATCAATAAATAAGATGTTAAATCAACAGATTGTGAAAGGGGGGCAGTGCTCCCCTTTTTTATTGTTCATCAGCAATCCAATCGATCAGTTTGGGAGTAATATACACCTGGTATTTACCATCCTCATCACTATAAATCAAATAAGCTTGAATTTCAGGATGTAGCGAAAGGAATTCTTTGGCTTTGTCCAGGCCCATGACTAAAATCGCCGTGGCTAATGCATCTGAAGAAATACACTTATCCGTAAAAATGGATGCGCTGAGTAATTGATTGCTCGTTGGTTTTCCTGTTTTTGGATCAATGTGATGCACAATTTTAACCCCGTTTTCGACAGTGAATTTGCGGTAATTACCGGAGGTAGCAACGCCTATATTTTCAATTTGAAAGATCACGTTGAGTGGATTAACGTTGGTTTTATTTTCAATGGGCTGTTCCAATCCAATGTACCATGGAAGACCGTCCCTCTTGCCATGTGCATAAACTTCCCCTCCTATTTCCACCACGAAAGAGGTAATTCCTTTAGAAAGGAGTAAATCAGAAACGAGATCAACGGAATATCCTTGTGCAAAAGCATTGAAGTCAAGAGAGACACGCGGATCACTTTTGCTTATCTTACCTCGGGTTAACGTGATTTTCTCAAATCCAACAAATGTCAACAAGCTGTCAATTTTTACTTGTTCCAATTTGTCCTTTTTTTCTGGACCGAATCCCCAAGCATTCACCAATGGATAGACTGTCGGATCAAATGCACCATCGGTTAACTTCCAAATTTCCTTTGCCTTTAAAAAACACGCATCAAAATAGTCATCCGTTCTGCCATGTTTTTCGTTGTGATTGATTTTGGAAATCAAGGAAGTAGATTGATACGTTGAAACGGACGCATCAAAACTCTTCAATAAACGCTCAATGTCCTTTTGAAGATTCCGGTTCTTTGCGTCGAAATACTGTATGTGATAGGTAGTTCCTTGCGCGGAACCTTCCAGATATATTGCCTCTTCTTGCGCGGAAACCAATCTAGTGAACGAAAGGATTATCAAGAAAAAGAGTGTTTTTTTCATGAATCGAAGGTAGGAAATATCCAACAATTATAGATTGATGCTCGCAGCTTTACTTGCATAGAATCCATTCGCTCGAATAATTTCCTGTTTCAAATCGCTAAAATCTTGTGTTTCCCCTTGTGCTTTGTAACAAAGAAGTAAATACCAGTGTTGTTCTTCGTCGAAATTGTCAAACTTGGCTAAGTTCATTACTTTGAGACGTTGTTCGCATAAGTTGAATTGTTTCAAGTTATACAGACAAAGCGCTGAATAAAAGAGTGCGTTGACATCATCCGGATATGTCGATAAAATTTGGTCGAATCCAATTAATGCAACTTTGTACTCCCCTCGATTAAAGTCCGAAAGTGTGTTGCTTAAAAAGTTCATATAACTGATGTCTAAATTTTCCCTTTGATTCGCTCCTGCTCCTTGGTACTCTTGTGCCGCTGGTGTCCCTGTCAGTAAATCAGTCTTTTCTTGTCGTGTTTTTTTGCGGTAATACCTGTAGTCAAGTACTTTCAAATCGTTAACATACGTTTCCATGGCAAAGTTTGATCGACTTTTTGTGGGATTTCGTTCGACTTTTCCGATGCTGTGCAATGGAAGATGAACGAGTTCCTCCGTTGGATAACTTGGGTTTTCATTGGCGCGAAAAATCATCCCTTTGTCTTTCGCCTTAAATTCCTGCTGGATTTTATTTGGCAAAAGTACTTTCTCTTTAGGGAGAACAAGTAAGGCCTGAAGTTTTTCCTCGGGAATGCGTTCTACGTGTATGGAACTAATGATTGTTGTTGTTGGTCTTGATTTATGAGTAGCTGAATCTTGTGTAGTTCGATAAAGAAAAAGTGCTGCAAGAGAAAGGATCAGTACACTGGAAATTTTCCAGGTGAGATTTCTCTTATGGTAATAACGTTTATCGAGTCTTTTCAATGAATGCAAAGCGGAGGAATTTTCCGCGAATCCATCTAGTGCGTCTGAAAGAAAGGGGTCCTTCAAACTTTGCTGCTCTAGCGCATGTTTTTCACGTGAAGACATCCGCGTAAAGTAAGACAAGAATACGTTTCGATTATTTTTCATGACCCTCTTTTCTTTTTTCTAGAAGCAACTTTAGATTTCTTCGTCCATTTTGCAAATGACTCTTTACCTCTTTCATACTATAAGAAGTAATGTTTGCGACTTCCTCGTAGCTCTTTTTTTGCAAATAGAACAGTTGAATACAAATGCGCTGTTCTTGTTTTAACTCTTCAAATACCATAATCAAGCTTTCGATCAACTCATCTTTTTCGAGTTTTTCATCTAATCGTTGATCACCGTCATCATAAAGGACATCATCATCCTTCAATTCTATATTCTTTTTATTGGCACGAAGAAACATTAAACTACTATTTCGAGCAGATACATATAGCCAACTTTTAAAATGTTGAACCTGATGTTGCAGTAACTTTTCCGTTAAGGAAGCAAACAAGGAAAGGGTAAGGTCTTCTGCATTTTCAATTTGTTTGACATATTTCATGCAAACACCAAATACCATATGAGCATATCTTTGATACAATTCATCGATGCAGCTTGTCCATTGCTTTTCCTTGTAAAGAGAAATTATATCCTCATCACTTAATTTACGCAAGTATGTCC
>CALQBB020000117.1 GCA_943328715.2 Polynucleobacter meluiroseus
GATAATGCCGCTCCAGCTGGAATGAAACCATTGTTTATTCGTCACCGCGATGATGAATCTCATTCAAATGGATCACCCGATAGTGGAACGAACGATTGGATTGAGCTTTGGGAAATGACCATTAACTGGACCGCGAATACGGCTACTGTGGCAAAAATTCAAGACGTCGTGATTGGTGAAATTGATTCCAAATTATGTGGATTGACTAGTTTTGCATGTATCAAACAACCAGGAACCACAAACACCCTGGATCCACTGAGAGAAACGGTGATGTACAAGGCACCAATGCGCGTTTTCGACGATCATCAAACCATATTGGCCGCATTAGCGACAGATGTAGATGGTGCAGATCGTGCCGGAGTTCGCTGGGTGGAATTACGTCGCGCATCGAACGTGACCACGCCAACATGGGTGAACTACCAAGAAGGAACGTATGCTCCGGGTACAGGAACAAGTAGATGGATGCCGGCGATTAACATCGATAAATTTGGTAACATCGTCATGGCTTATTCCACATCGAGCAACACAGCAGGAGATTTCCCATCGATCAAAATGACGGGAAGAAAACCATGTGATCCACTTGGACAAATGACGATGCCAGAAACAACCATTATTGCTGGTACTTCTTCAAAAACTGGGGATACACGTTGGGGTGACTATCACCACATGTCCATCGACGACTTTGACCAAAAAACGTTTTACTTTACTGGTGTTTACCACAATTCACAAACGAAAACAAATGTCAGCGCAATCCGAATGAATCCAGATGTTTTGGATGCCTCTATTGCAAATGCATTCGTGCCAGGAACTGGTACAGGCTGTGGATCTTCCACACAAATTGGCGTGATCGTGGAACAAACAGGAAGTACAAACATCACTTCCGGTGTGATTAGCTGGCAAGTTGGAAGTGGGACAATTTCTACTGTGAACTATACGTCAACTCAATTAAATGGCGTCGGGACTACCGATACCATTTTTGTGACGGTAAACGGATTAGTAAGTGGCGCAAATACCATCAATTTATCCACAACAACTGTGAATGGTATTTCACCTGACGATAACACATGTAACGATGCAAAATCGATTAGTATCAATGTAAATGGAGGTTCTTCCATCACTGCGAGCATGGCGATTAATTTCTTGCCTACGTGTACGTCCAACAACGGACAAATCACCTTAACAGCAACAGGAGGAACAGCACCTTATTCCTATTCATTGAATAGTGGTCCTGCACAATCTTCTCCTGTATTTGCAAACTTAGCACCGGGTTCGTACACGTATACAATTACAGAGAACGGCGGATGTTCAGGATTTGGTTCCTTTACCATTCCAGCGGCAGCAACTGTATCAGCAACCTTGAATCAAACTGCAAGCATTCTTTGTAGCGGAAACACCAATGCGGTTATATCCGTTAGTGCAACAGGTGGACAAGCAAACTATAGTTATTCAATCAATGGAACGACTTACCAAGCATCTAATACATTCAGTAATCTAGGAGCTGGAACCTATACAATTTACGCTCAGGATGCCAACGGATGTATTGGATCAAATACCTTAACGATTACACAACCTGCTGCGATTGGCATCAACGCTGTTCCAACGATGATTTCATGTGCAGGATTGAACAATGGTCAAATTTTCGTCAGTGCTTCAGGTGGAACAGCACCGTTGACCTATAGCATTAATGGAACGACATTCGTTTCCAGCAATACATTTAATGGACTTTCCGCAGGAACGTATACAGTTACAGTGAAGGATGCCAATGGATGTCAACAAACATTTAGCACAACAATCACAGAGCCAGCTCCATTAAGCTTAACATGTGTGCCAACGGTTTCCAATGGAACAAACGGAACAATCACCGTGACTGGTTCAGGCGGAAACCTTCCATACACATACAGTTTGAACGGAACAAATTACTATTCTGGTTCATTGTTTTCCGGATTAGCGATTGGTGTATACACCGTTTACATTAAAGATGCAAACGGTTGTGTTACGAGCATGGAGGTAAACATCAACTCCAACGGAATAGAGGAATTAGGGTTCACGCTAGTAAACATCTATCCGAATCCGAACAAAGGAGTCTTTGAACTTGAGGTTGATGGTATATCCGATTCTAAAGTCGCAGGGAAATTATTCAATGTTTCCGGACAACTTGTGAGTTCATTTGAATTAACTGCTCAAAATGGAAAAATTAAAGAAACCATTGAAATGAGTAAAAAGTTAGCCGCTGGAACGTATTACCTTGGACTATACCAAGATAATAAAGCCGTTGTGAAACAATTCGTGAAAGAATAAACATTCATTCGAAATGGAAAGCCAAGCAAATGCTTGGCTTTTTTATTGCGAAAAACTTCGGGATTCGAGCTATGGTTATCCGCAAAATCTGACTAGTACAATAATACGAATCGCTCCGTTTTATACACTAAACTTTAATCATCCTACATTCAATATAAACAAGTTTTAAGGATTACTTTCCTTTTTTATATATATATTTACGGATTTTATTCCGTTATTATATATTTTTTTAAGGATTATATTTCTGTTTTATATGAATATATTTGGATTTATATGCTTTAATAGCTATTTTTGAATATGATTTCTAGAATATTAGCAACGCGTTTGCGGGAAAAGTTGTTTAAACAAAAGGCGATTATCTTACTTGGACCCAGGCAAGTTGGTAAAACTACCTTGTTAAAAAACTTAGCATTTGACCCAAGTGACATACTCTGGATGAATGCCGATGAATTAGACATTCAACAACTCTTTTCAGATGTTAGTTCCACGAGTATAAAAATGCTTTTAGGTAAAAAAAAAATACTCGTTATCGATGAAGCGCAACGAATAGAAAACATTGGGCTTAAACTCAAATTAATTACGGATAACTTAACCGACATACAAGTCATTGCCACGGGCAGTTCATCCTTTGATTTGGCCAATCGCATCAATGAACCATTAACTGGTCGGAAATGGGAATATAATTTATTCCCTTTATCTTTTCAAGAATTGGTTCAACATCATGGGTTGTTAGAGGAAAACCGCTTAATCGCGCACCGATTGGTCTATGGATACTACCCAGAGGTGGTTACAAATTCTGGGGAAGAAGAAGAGCGCTTAAAGTTAATCAGTCACAGTTATTTGTACAAAGATGTGTTACTTTGGGAACGCATTCACAAATCCGACAAACTCGTTCGCTTACTTCAGGCACTTGCCTTTCAAATAGGATCACAGGTTTCCTATAACGAATTAGGAAGCATTTGTGGCATGGATGCGAAGACAGTTGAAAAGTACATTAACTTACTCGAGCAGGCCTTCGTTGTGTTCCGACTACCTTCATTCAGTCGAAACCTGCGAAACGAGCTTAAAAGTAGTCGAAAGATCTATTTTTATGATAATGGCATTCGAAATGCCGTCATCAATAATTTCAATCCGGTTTCTTTAAGGAATGACATTGGATTCCTTTGGGAGAATTTCTTGGTTTCCGAAAGACAAAAATACAATGCATATCAACAACTGAATAAGAATTCGTTTTTCTGGCGTACCGTGAATCAACAAGAACTAGATCTACTCGAAGAATTTGGCGGTCAAATTCACGCTTACGAGTTTAAATGGAACACTAAAAAAACGGTAAAATTGACAAAGACTTTTCAAAATGCTTATCCCGAGGCAAGCTTTAAAGTAATCACTCCGGAAAACATTCATGAATTTCTCTTGCCAGAAAACTTCTTCTAACTGGAAACTTTTTATGTTGCTTGATTCATCCATACCAATGAATCATTCTTTTCCACTATCCTTTTTAAATGCATAAAAAAAGCCGTCCAATTTGGACGGCTTTTCAACTATTGAATCAAAGCTTACGCTTTCAATTTCTTAGAGAAGTCAATTAAGATTGGTGTTGCAACACAAAGTGAAGAGTATGTACCAATGACAACCCCTACAAGCATCGCAAACAAGAATCCTTTGATTGCTGGTCCACCGAAGATGAACATGATCAATACAACCACAAACAAGATCATGGATGTGTTAAAAGTACGACTCAATGTTTTGTTTAATGAACGATTGATGATGTCGTGTTGGCTTTCTGAATCGGAGCTCTTACGTAAGTTCTCACGAATTCGGTCAAACACAATCACGGTATCGTTCATCGAGTAACCGATAACCGTTAAGATCGCGGCTATGAAGGCCTGATTCACATCTAAACTGAATGGCAAGTAACCATGAAGTAAAGAGAAAATCGAAATAACGAAGAATGCATCATGCGCCAATCCGACAATTGCACCGATGGAATACTGCCAGTGACCGAAACGCAACAAGATGTATGCGAAGATTGCCAACATCGCCAAAGACAAAGCAATCGCTGATGAAGACCATAATTCACTTGATACCGAAGCAGAAATAAAGCGTTGACCAGTAATTTTGTGGCTGCCTAATTTTGCATCACACGCATTCAATCCTTGTGTCAACTTTGTTTTCACTTCTTCCATTGCTCCTTCTTTTTTCAAAAGGTAGTTTGTTACGATATCCACGTTGTAGTCGTTAGATTTCGTTTTCAAGTCAATAGATGCGATTTCGTTGTTTTCAATAAGCACTTTCTCCAAGTTCGTACGGATGTACTCGATATCCGCTTTTTCTTGGAATTTCACTGAGAAGGTATATCCACCTGTAAACTCAACACTTTGTTTTAATC
>CALQBB020000118.1 GCA_943328715.2 Polynucleobacter meluiroseus
CGATTAGCAATGCAGGTGCGCTGTACTTCGATATGATGCGCATTCAGAGTGATTGTTACGAATCGCGTCCAACTCGAGTTGACCCATCAGCAAACATTCAAGAAACATTCACAAGTACAAATTTGGTGAAGGTTTTCCCGAATCCATTCACCGATCAAATCACGGTTTCCAGTGAAGCGGAATTGCAAAAAATCCAACTCATTCAAGCGAATGGTCAAGTTTTAAACAGCGTTACTGTTTCTGGTAAAGACTTCTCTTTCGAAACAAGTCAATTGATTAACGGTATTTATTTTCTTCAAGTAACGAACGTGGAGGGAATGGAAATCATCAAAATCATCAAATAGAAACCCTGATAAACGTCGGTATGAAAAAACTAAAATACCTCAGTGTACTTTCTCTTCCTGTTTGTGTTTGGATCAGTTTTCATCAATCCGGAATACTCACGTTTCTTCCGGCCATCATCTATTTCGGCGCCATTCCATTTTTAGAATTGATCATTCGTTCATCTGCAGAGAATTTAACGGAACAAGAAAAAGAATTGGCTAGCAAGGATCCCTTCTACACGATTCTATTGTGCCTGATGCTTCCGATTCAACTTGGATTTCTCTGGTTTTTCTTGACGCATATTACCGAAACCTCAAACACATCGGACTTGGTTGGACAAATTCTTTCTATGGGAATCATGTGTGGGGTGATTGGAATCAATATTGGTCATGAACTTGGACATCGTTCGAATCGTTTAGAGCAGCTCATCGGAGAATTGCTTTTATTGACCTCATTGGAAAATCACTTTGTACCTTACCACAACCGTGGACACCACACCAATGTGGGAACGAAAAAAGATCCAGCAACCGCACGTAGAAACGAATGGGTGTACCTGTTTTGGTTTCGATCTCAAATTGGAAGTTACATACAAGCTTGGCAAATTGAAAATACTAGAATGAGTATCATCGGAAAATCACGGTTTAGTTTACAGCACAAGATGATTCAGTACACTGCGCTTCACTTCCTATTCCTTGCTGCTATCTACAGCGTATTCGGTGGAATGGTCCTTGTATACTTCCTTTATGCGGCAACGATTGGGATTTTATTACTGGAAACAGTGAACTACATCGAGCATTACGGCTTGTACCGCCAACAACGCGAAAATGGAACCTTCGAAACCGTGAAACCAAAACATTCTTGGAATTCCAACCACCTCATTGGACGCGTAGTTTTGTTTGAATTAAGTCGTCATTCCGATCATCACTTCAAAGCGGATAGACCTTATCAACTCTTAGAAACTTCTGACGATTCCCCGGTTATGCCAACTGGATATCCAGGTATGATGTTGCTCACCTTTATTCCACCTTTGTTTTTCAAAGTCATGAACAAACGTGTGGACGCAGCCTTAAAATAACTTCTGACGCTTCAATAAGTATTGCAATAACACTTGGTTGTATCCTTCGTGGATGTCTGCTGTCATGAAATCCACTCGGTGATTGACACAACGCATTTTTACTTCATTGAAATACGCTTCAATTCCTTTCACGTAATGTGCACGCACCTCTGCTGGCTGTAAGTTCATTTTCTCACCTGATTCCATGTCGATCAATTGATATGGACGATTTTCCAATTCGAAATTTCGTTCCAATTTGGAATCGAGCACATGAAATAAAATCACTTCATGCTTATTGTGTTTTAAATGTTGAATGGCGCGAAACAGTTCATCAATGCGATTTGGGTCATCCAGTAAATCCGTAAAAATCACCACCATGCTACGCTGATGTGTCAACTCAGAAATATCATGCAAGGCTTGGATAGCATCCGTTCCTGACCGACTCTTTTCTTCGTAGTCCTTCATGCGTTTCTCCAACTCGCTATACAGAAAACGATGATGCGTTAGAGACGATTTCGCTGCCGTATGGATATCCAATTTATCGGAAAAAACCGACAATCCCACGGCATCGCGTTGACGTTTCAACAATTCAATCAAACTTGCTGCTGCGTACACAGAAAACTCGAATTTGGTCAATCCACCTTTTGGAAAGAACATCGAACTTGAGCCGTCGATGACAATTTGACAACGAAGATTGGTTTCTTCTTCGAATTTCTTGGTGAACATTTTTTCTGTTCGTCCATAAAGTCTCCAATCGATATTACGTGTTGACTCCCCTGGATTGTACAAACGATGTTCGGCAAATTCCACCGAGAAACCATGAAAAGGACTTTTGTGAAGTCCAGTGATAAATCCCTCAACGACTTGTTTGGCAAGAACCTCAAGGTTCCCAAATTGCGCTAGTCTAAGTCTGTCTATCGTTGAATTCATGGATAATGTATGGAACAAAAATAAACAATAATCAACGTTTCCGAGCAACCAAATTGGAAACAACACGTCAAAGGACTATAAATCATTCATTATGAAAAAAATATACATCAAAAGTTTCGGGATTATCGCCTTGTTTTTGGCGAATATTTTGTCCTTCCAAGCACAAGTAAGTGGGTTTGCCATAAATGGATTAACAACACCAACAACGATGCCTACAACGCTGTGTGGTTTAACGGCAAACATGAGTTTTTCTGCTTTGACCCCAAGTACTAGTTCCACAGGAACTGCAACGATTCCATACGTGATCACCGGAAATAATTTCACTGGATTTCAATTTGTATCCCAAGTGAATTGGGGTGATGGAGTTACCACAACGTCAAACGGAGGAACATCCACAAGTGGGACAAACATCGCGATGGCACCAGCAATTACCCATACGTATGCAGCACCAGGAACGTATAGCATTCACACGACCGTTTACAATCAATCCAATCAAACGTATGCATTGGATTCTGTGATGTTAACTGTTGGATCTTGTACAGCTTATTTTTATTGCATGATTCAAGTAGACTGTAATAACGACGGAACAATTGATTCTCAAATTAATGCACCTGTGCCTGTTATCTTAACAAACGGAACAACCACCTATACAGACACAACCCAAAACAACATGTTCATGATGAATAATGTTTGGGCGGGAACCTATACCCTATCGATTGATCCAACTTGGTTAGCAGCGAATAATTATGTGATTGGAAATATTATTCCGAGTCCCACCGTAACCATTTCAAACGGCGCTACGACTACACTCATCACCTTAAATTGCGCTTCACAAACAACGATGCTTTGTGCAACAGGACAAGTCTACTGTGATGCCAATGACAATGGAATGATGGATAGTGGTGAAACACCGATCGCTAATGCACCGATTTCTGTAAACGGAACAGTCGTTTACTCCAATGCAAATGGTTTGTACAACATTAGCTATCCAGGAACCATCAATGACACCGTATTACTCAGTTTGAATGCGAACTGGTTGACTCAACATGGTTATGCCATTTTAAACAATGGTGGTAGCAATTTAAATTACATAACTGGAACGCCTTGCAATAGTGGATTGCCGATCAATACCATTAACTTCCCGCTTCAATGTGGCGGAACAGTCACGCCAACCATGTGTTATTCTGGATTCGTGTTCTGTGATTCAAACGGAAATGGCGTCATGAATCCAAATGAAGCACCATTGGCTGGAGCACCGGTCATTCTATACAACAATTCAGCGACAAACAGTTCCATAACCGTTTACACGGACTCAACTGGTTATTTCATTTACTGTGGACAGTACAGCACAAGCACTTACGTGTTTGCGACAATCAGCCAGTCATGGTTAACGTACAACGGATACAATCCAACCGTTGGTGTCATTACTTTGATTGGAAGTCCAGCGGGTACGACTAGCACCGGCTACATCGCAATAAACTGCGGTGGAACAACGACAACCTGTGCTGACTTGTGGACAACAGTCACACCTTGGATTGGTTATTACCAAAACAGTACGGCATACGTGAAGATTAACTGGGGGAATTATGGCCCAGGAGCAGCAGGAAATTATACAATGACAATGAGTTTCCCTTCCGGAGTAACTGTCAATGCATCGACTATTGCGAATGGAGGAATCGTTAGTGGAAATACCATTACTTGGAATTTGAATTCAGCATCAAGCTTCTTCAGCAATTACGACGTCATTACCTTCAACGTACCAAGTGGACTCACTTCTGGAACGTCACATTATTTTACTTCTACGATTGCACCGACAACAGGAACAGATTGTTCAACCGTCAACAATGCGGGAAGCTTACTTCAATTAGTTGGAAATAGCTATGATCCGAATGATAAAGTCGTTCAGCGTCCAGATTTCGCCATTCAGTTCTTTGGTGATGAAACCCAATACATAGCTGCAGAATGGCAAGAAGCCTTAACATACACCGTTCGTTTCCAAAATACAGGTACGGCTCCAGCTCAGAACATTTACATCATTGACACTTTGGATGCGGATTTGGATTGGTCCAGTTTTACCTTGATTCAAGCCTCACACAACATGCAAGTTGTCAATCTCGGAAATGGCATTATGCGTTTTGAGTTCCCGAATATTTGGTTGGCAGATAGCACAACGAATGAGCCAGAAAGTCACGGACATTTAGTATACCGCATCATGGAAAATGCAGCAAATACGTACGGGACAGAAATTGAAAATACGGCTTACATCTATTTTGATTGGAATGATCCGATTATCACAAATACCACGTATAATTTCAACAATTGGACAGAAGGAATTACTGAGGGAAGCGCTCAAAACA
>CALQBB020000119.1 GCA_943328715.2 Polynucleobacter meluiroseus
CATTTGGACGTGTTGCAGCGAGTGGTGTTAATTTGTTTAAGGCATCATATATCGCTTTTTTACCTGCAACTTTGTCCTCGTATAATTTATCGATTCCTTTTCGATGATACATGTAAAGGCATTCGCGCATTGGATCAAATACTGGTTGTAAGATGTTATCTACCAAATAAAAACGGTTGCGTTTACCTGATTCCGAGGACTTCCATCCTGGAGCGCCTCCGACCTGTGCGTTTGTCACAACGGATTGTGCTTCAATAAAATAAGGCGTTCCACCTTTTAAAGAAAACGAATCATAATCTAATCCAATTATGTAATAAGCATAAAAAGCTAGAATCGACGTTAGGTTATCACGGTATTGATTTTGTGCATAAACTAGGACAGCATTTCGAGAAAAGGAAACTGCGAAATTCTCATCTTCGAAATTCAATAAAATGGTATTATAACTCGAATTAAAGGAAGGACGTGTCGATTGAACTTGAATGTATCCTTTGTACGTACCGGTTGATGGAATTTCACGAATTTGAATCTGAATATTGCATTTGATGCGTTCTTCCGTCTTGAATTTATCTTTTGTCCATTGCGTATTATTCATTAAATCGAAAATACTCTGTTCCATTTGTTTGATGATTTCCTTTTCGGTGGAAGAAACCTCCACTTTTGCATCCACAAGGACAGAAACTTGACAATTTAGTTCTTGTGCATAGGAGACAGATATTCCTGATAACGCCAACAATAAAATAATTAATCCTTTCATTTTTAATCTTTTAATACGATAGACAGAATGTCTTTAGCCACTTCTTTTTTTGATTTCAACGGGAATTCAACGGCAGATTTCTCCTTATCGAAAATAGTAATTTTATTTGTTTCCGCTTGAAAACCACTTACATCTTTTACAAACTCATTTAAAACGATGAAGTCAAGATTTTTACGCGTCAATTTATCTAACGCATATTCTTTCGCATTATTTGTTTCCAGCGCAAATCCAACGACAATTTGTTGATTTTTTCGATTTTCCGATGCCCAAGTTAAGATATCCGGATTCTTCACCAACTGCAAGATGTGATCGTCCGCCTGTTTTTTGATTTTTTGATTCGCGACGTTTTCTGGACGATAGTCCGACACAGCTGCACTAAATATACCAAGGTGACAGGTATTCCAATGTTCTTGAACCGCTTCTAACATTTCCTGTGCTGATTGCACCTTTACCAGTTGTAAATTCGGATGTGTCAACTGTATGGATGTTGGTCCACTCACCAATAGCACTTGATATCCCATTGCCAAGCAAGCGGATGCTAATTCATAGCCCATTTTCCCACTGGAATGATTTCCAATAAAGCGTACAGGATCAATTGCTTCATACGTTGGTCCAGCGGTAATCAACACGCGCTTGGTTCGTTCGGTTTTAGTCAACTGAAAGAAATCCTGAAGATACGCGGCAATATTCTCCGGCTCTTCCATACGTCCTTGTCCTTCCAAACCACTTGCTAATGATCCTTCGGTTGCAGGAATTATCGAAACGCCATCAGAAAGCAAGGTATCCATATTGCGTTTCACAGTTGGATGTTGGTACATGTCCAAATCCATCGCGGGTGCAACGATTGTTTTTCCTTTCATGGAAAAATACGTAGCGAGCAATAGGTTGTCGCAGATGCCACTGGCCATTTTCGCTAAAGTATTTGCGGTAGTTGGAGCAATGATGAGTACATCTGCCCAAAGCGCCAATTCAACATGATTGGCCCATTCTCCCGTTTTCTTGTTCCAAAATTCAATGTGAACAGGATTTTCGGTCAAGGTTGACACAACGAGGGGACTGATAAAATCAGAAGAGGCAGGAGTCATGATTGCTCTGACTTCTGCCCCTTGTTTTTTTAATATTCGTATGAGGTAAGCAATTTTATAAGCTGCAATACCTCCTGTTATTCCAAGAAGGATGCGCTTACCTTGCATTACTCTTTTTCTTCTGGTTGACGCATGTAGATTTTGTCTTCCAATAACTCTTGCGTAGCAATAGCAGTTGGTTTCGGCATTTTCTCGTAATGCTTAGAAATTTCAATTTGCTCACGGTTTTCGAATACCTCTTCTAGGTTATCCGTTGTAGATGCAAATTCCTGAAGTTTTTGCGTCAATTCTTCTTTCACTTCAGAAGAAATTTGATTCGCACGTTTCGAAATTGCCACCAACGATTGGTAGATATTTCCTGTTTTCTCTTCCATACGAATGGTATCACGCGTAATGGTTGATTTTTCTGCTGGTATGTTTTTATAACTCATAATTCACTTTTCAGTTATTGTTCTCGCTCAACTTATCAAGGTACGAACTTAATTCTTTCGAGTATTTTGACTGTGGATGACGAAGAACAAAGGTACGGAATCTTTCGTTAGTTTGTTCGAATCGTTCTGATTTTTTACTCTCAATGCTATTGATTGTTAAAAAATAGGAATTTTTGACAACTACGTAGTTTATTTCTTCTGCAAAATCTGATTGCCCGTGTCCTTCAAGAAACATCTCACCTGAAGCGACAGCGGCTTTATAGTTTTCCATTCTGTCGTATAGCTTCACCTGGTCATATTGTTTCGTCTCTAACTTAAATTGCAATTGATCGATAATTTGATTGCACGAATCGATCAGGTATGATTGTGGATAACGATCAATAAACTGTTGAACATTATTGATGGCTAATTCCGTTTCTGATTGATCTAATGAGTGCTCCGGAGAGTTCTTTACACTGCACAATGCTACCATGAATAATACTTCCTCGTTCTTTGCGCTATATGGAAAACGCTGCATGTAAGCACTATAATAATACTGTGCCATGTAGTAATCCTCTACCTGAAAGTAACTTTTCGCCAAACGGTAATACGACAACTCCCCTTCTGCGCTTTTTGGCGAATGCTGGTAAATTTGCTCATACAGAACGATGGCTTTTTCGTATTGCTTGTTATCATACAATTCGTTCGCTAGGTTGTACTTTGCCGCAAAGTCATCCGCTTTCACTACAGCGTTATAGTTTGAACAGGCCGTTAAAAACAAGCACGCAAAACTGAATACGAAGAAATAATTTTTCATCTATTTTACTCTTAAACTTTTCCCCACTTGAAGAACAGTTGTTGGTTTAATTCCATTCAACGAACATATTTTCGAAACAGTAGTTCGATTTCTGTCAGCAATTTCCGTTAAGGTATCTCCTGAACGGACTTGGTAATATTTAACTTGTGGTGCACGCACAACCACAGGTGGTGGAGTAACAGCCGTTGGTGTTTCCGCAGGATGCTCCTCGTAATAATCAGTCGGTTTGGCTCCTGGACGAAAGAGTCCTTTGTGCACAAACAAGTTTTCATTCTTCAAAAATCGTTTGTCGAAATCAATGATTTCTTCTGGATTCATTGGTGCGTCGTAAAAACGAATCTCAAAGTGCAAATGGGGTCCAAACGAACGTCCTGTATTTCCACCTAGCCCAATAGGATCTCCAGCTTTCACTTCTTGATCTGGATAAACCAAAAACTTACTTAAATGGGCATGGAACGTTTCCAAGCCATTGCTGTGACGAAGGATTACGAGATTCCCGAATCCGCCATCATTGTATTTCGCGTAACGCACTTTTCCGGACCACGTGGCATACACTGTATCACCAACATTCAAACCGATGTCAATTCCATTGTGATACCTTCCGCTGCGATACCCATAACGCGAGGTCACAATTCCTTTGGTCGGCATGGAAAAACCATCATTTTGCTCATCATTCACACACAACCAAATCGTGTCCTTCAACTTAGATAAATCGTTTCGGCTTGTAAAACACACTTCATTGTTCCATGTCAGCGTAAAAGGAACATCCTGATCCTCCGTCATGATTTTATGAATGCGAGCATTCATAATACCATCAAACTTAAAGGGATTATAGAGCGCCCACGTTTTGTTGGAGTAAATAATCACCTTTCCAATCTCCGTATCCACAGTATCCAACGCTCGTTGCGCGAATGCTTGAGAGCTTAAGCAAGCGAAGAAAAAAACAATATGTAGGATTTTACGGGTCAAGTTCGAAAAATAAGGATTCCAAAGATAGTGAATTCCTTTTACATGGCCCTGATATCCATGATTTCAATATTGTAAAACACTTGCTCATTTGGCTTCACCAAATCCGCATATCCACGTGCACCATAAGCCTGCGGTGCATCCAAAATAATGAAATATCGCTCGCCTTTTTTTGCATTGTTCATGATTTTTCTCAATCCTGGAACAATGGTTTTTTGTCCAGGTGTGTATTTCAATGGATAATTCCCCAAACGTGTGTTCATGACTGACGCTTTCGATTCCGTAGATACCATTGCGTGAAAGGACAACTCCTTACTTGGATCCTTCGCTAAACTACTGCCTTCACCATCTTTGATTTTCCATGAAGTGATTCCTTCACTATGAATACTTGGCGTTACAAGCGCTACAACTTTTACATAAAGCCAATTCGCTGAGTTTGCTGGAATAACTCCTTTGATTTCTTTGCTACCCAATGCCAATTCTGCTGGAATTTCCACTTTCACAAAATCCCCAGGGGTCAATTCTTGAAGCGCAAGATCCCAACCGGGAGTTTGCATGTTGTATCCAATGACAAACGGAATAAAC
>CALQBB020000120.1 GCA_943328715.2 Polynucleobacter meluiroseus
AGGAAGAAGATTCTGACGATGGGTTTGAAATTGAAATCGCAAGAGAACCGGAACCAAGTGTGGTTATTCCACCTAGTCCAGCTCCAATTATGGGTGCAAACGCAACTCAAAAATCTGACGATGACGATTTAGCCAAAAGACTGGTGAGCGAATACGGAGAATACGATCCAACCAAAGATTTGGAGGGCTACGTGCTTCCTCCATTGGATTTAATGAAGGACTGGGGAACGAGCGGTGTTTCTGTGAGCAAAGAAGAATTGGAAACGAATAAAGACAAGATTGTTCAAACGCTTCAGCATTATAAAATTGAAATCGCAAAAATCAAAGCGACGGTTGGACCTACCGTTACCCTTTATGAAATTGTCCCTGCGCCTGGAGTTCGTATTTCCAAAATTAAAAACTTAGAGGACGATATTGCCTTGAGTTTGTCCGCATTAGGAATTCGCATCATCGCACCAATCCCTGGAAAAGGTACAATCGGTATAGAGGTTCCGAATTCGAATCCTGAAATGGTGAGCATGCGCTCATTGATTGCCTCCGATAAATTCCAACATTTCGATGGGGAACTTCCAATTGTTATGGGTAAAACCATCACCAATGAAACATTTGTTTTCGACTTAACAAAAATGCCTCACCTTTTGGTTGCAGGGGCAACTGGACAAGGGAAGTCAGTAGGACTAAACGCCATCTTGATTTCCATTCTTTACAAGAAACATCCCGCACAAGTGAAATTTGTCTTGGTGGATCCTAAAAAGGTAGAGTTAACCTTGTACAACAAAATTGAACGTCACTTTTTAGCGAAATTACCGGGAGAAGAGGATGCGATTATTACCGACACTTCCAAAGTGGTAAACACCTTAAATTCCTTGTGTATCGAAATGGATGATCGCTATGAATTACTCAAAGATGCCGGTGTTCGTACCATTAAAGAATACAACGCAAAATTCATTGCTCGACGATTAAATCCAGAAAAAGGACACCGTTATTTACCGTATATCGTTGTGTTGATTGATGAATTCGCTGACCTGATCATGACTGCTGGAAAAGAAGTAGAGCATCCGATTGCGCGTATCGCTCAGCTTGCACGTGCGATTGGAATTCACTTGATTGTAGCTACGCAACGTCCATCCGTGAATGTCATTACGGGTATGATCAAAGCCAACTTCCCTGCACGCATTGCCTTCCGTGTTCTCTCGAAAATTGACTCGAGAACAATCTTGGATGCATCAGGTGCAGATCAATTGATCGGACGAGGAGACATGTTGATTTCAACGGGATCAGACATCAAGCGTTTACAATGTGGATTTGTTGATACTCCTGAAGTAGAAGAAATTTGTAGCTTCATTGGAGACCAACGCGCTTATCCAGAAGCACTGATTCTCCCAGAATACACGCCAGAAGGAAGTGAATCAGGAGGCGAAATGGACATGAATGAAATTGACCCGATGTTCGTTGACTCAGCGCGCATTGTGGTGATCAATCAACAAGGATCCGCTAGCTTACTGCAACGTAAATTGAAACTTGGATACAACCGCGCTGGTCGCATCGTCGATCAATTAGAAGGCATGGGGATCATTGGGTCTTTCCAAGGTAGTAAAGCCCGCGAAGTTTTGTATGGCGACATCGAAAGCTTAGATGAATTCCTTCGCTCTCGAGGACTCATATAATCACAACGAAGTTTCTAACGAACTGCACGTTCATTAAACAGGATGTAGCCAAAACTGAGTTGAAAAAACAAAGGGTTTTCTTGTGCTGGAAAATAATTTAAGCTAGCTCTTACAGGACCGATCGGCGTGTCATATAAAAGGGAACCAGATGCCAACATTGAATGCACATTTAATGGCTTGCCATACTGAATGGTTCCATCTTGATTTTGCTGCAACTGAACGATGGGTTGAAAATAATAAACATCTAAGCGCAGATCCAGTTTATTCGCCAACTCAAAAATCAAATTTGATCCAAGTGAAAAGTACTGAGTTGCACGGTATTCTGGCAAGAAAAAAGTCTCCATGTCCGGAATTAAGTTGAATGCTGGCATGGACAATAAACTCGCCGTATAATTTGCGAACAAGGATTGACTATTCAGAACCATTTTGCCGTGAAAACCGAAATGAAAGGGACCATTTTTCAGGAAAAAGGATTGGAATTCCGCTTGTAGACTTAACCATTGATGATCTTTTTCCACTGTATCCTTTAATATGGATGTTGTTCCTGGAACGGTTCGTTCAAATCCGTTGACATACCTCGCTTTGACCTGAAAAAAATGTCCCTCGGTAGCAAATTGTTTTTTATTTAAGCTGTTCTTGGTGTATTCGAGAGAAAGAGCTGTACCATAAAAGCGAGTGAAATCAGCTGTGTCTTTATTCGTGAACTGACTAGACTGATAATAATCATCCTCTAAACTAAAATAACGCGCGTCAAAAGTCCAACGTGCATTATTACCTAGAGGCAATTTTAGCTTTATTCCACCATACGCCTCATTTTGTACAAGAAATGAAGGTTTGACATCCTCAAAAAACGTAGCGAAACTTCGGAAATAGTCCCAACGGTTTAAGGTGAAATATCCATTGACCGAAATGGGAAAAACGGATGGAAAAACCAATTCATAATTCGTCCTAAGTGACCCATAGAACTTACCGAAATACGATTCAGCATTCACTTTGTGGCCGACACGACCAATACTTCGATAACTTAAATTAAAATATCCCGTATTGACCGCTCTAGACGAGATGAGTCCACCAAAATCAGCACGGAATTCCTTTGCCTTTTTCACATGTAAATTGAGTTGGAGCGTCCCGTCGGATTTCGTTTCAAAATTAGGATAAAGAAAGTCAATTTGAGGTGTAGAAGCTAAGCGGAAATAGCGTTCCTTTAATTCCTCCTCATCTAAAATACGTTGACTTCGTTTAGGTAAGATAAATTTATTTGCATACTTGAATTCGTTCTTTTTGATGGGGGCTGTATTAACAGATGAAACCTGAATCGGAGGTACATTTCCTCGGAATTCAGCTCTTCGACGTACAAGCGAATCGGGATTTTCTCGTACCGTAATAAATTGTTCTAATACATCCAATTTCAAGATTGTTGCCTGATAACCATCATTTATTGCCTGCTGCACATCTTTAAAGTCGAAGGTGCCAACTTCTGTTTTTGGCTCAATGATGATTCCTTCTTGACAAGGCAAAGCATAATTTGTTGGTGTGGTCATCATACTTGAAATCATTCCGAAAAAATCGTTTTCATTCGCTTTGATATCATTCTTGGTCACATTACTTCCAATGATAAAGTCTGCATCAAATTGCTCGTACATGGCATTCAAAGGGAAGTTGTCGTACAAGCCACCATCAAAATAAAGGACTCCATTGATACGGATCGGATTCAAGTACAAAGGGAAAGTCATCGATGCTCTTACTGCCTCATTCAAATTACCGTTGGAAAAAACCACACTCTCTTTTCGAACCACATCCGAAGCTACACAGCGAAAAGGAATAAACAGTTCATTGAAATCATTTCCAACCGAGGCACTCGTTCGACCCAAAATGCGCAGCATTTCAAAATCGAAGTAGCGTGGATTGACAAACGACATGGGAATCGACTTCTGCAGAATACTATCCTTCGAAAACGGAATGTTGAACATGCTGCTTGTATTCGACTCATCAAAAAAGTAAAATTTCTTGTCCGACTCTAATTCCCCTTTAACCATTAGTTGAAAAGGCTCACTCAAAACATAGGCTTCAATCTCCTTCGGAGAATACCCACTTGCATACATACTTGCAACGAGCGCACCCGCAGAAGTCCCAACAATAAAATCAATGGGGATATTTCTTTCTTCAAGTGCTTTTAATACCCCAACATGGGCTACTCCAGCTGCTCCACCACCACTTAAAACCAGTCCGATTTTCTGTTGAGCGTAACATTCTGAGTAAAGAATGAAAAAAAGTAATAAAATAAGGGTCGATAAACTTCGCAAATTCGTTCTTTTGTACAAAGTTAGACCTTATCACGAGAAAATGGAAAAGAAGAGCATGGGAAATAATGAAGAGTTAACAATCACGCTAAAATGTTTGTTTGGATTTGAGCAAACATTAGTGGAAGAATTGGAAGAACTTGGCTACCCAAAAGCAGAGCAATTGAACCGCGCGGTGCGCATAAAAGGAACATGGAAAGATGTGTATTATTTAAATTTATATGCACGTTGCGCTATATCGATTCTAGTCGAGCTCGACAAGTTCTACATTAAATCAGAAGAAGACTTGTACCGTAAATCCATGAAGATTAAATGGACCGAGATTTTCGACGGATCCAAAACCTTTGCGGTAAAAGGGGCGGTTTTTTCGACCTTGTTTAACAACACTCAATATCCCTACTTGGTAGTGAAAGATGCCATTGTGGACTCATTCCGCAATGAATTCGATGATCGTCCGGATGTTGAATTAAAACGTCCACAAGTTCTATTTGACTTATACATCAAAGAAAACGAAGTAACGATTTCATTGAACACAAGTGGAATTCCTCTTTTCCAACGCGGATACCGCGAAGCAGTCGGAGATGCCCCAATCAATGAAGTCGTTGCAGCAAGTTTGATTCGCTTATCCAAATGG
>CALQBB020000121.1 GCA_943328715.2 Polynucleobacter meluiroseus
CCATCTGCATCGGAGAAATCTTCCTTTGCGTACAATGCATCTTATTCCACCATGATTTCATACAGACGTTTGTGTCCCATAATCACGGTTTGAAGTACTTGTACCTTGTCAAACTCAAAGTGATTTTGTTTCAAGAACGCCATGCGTTTCCCTGGTTCGAGTTCTACACGTCCGGTTGTTGGATCTTGATCTCCCGTTAAAATCTTAAGGAAAGTTGACTTACCAGCTCCGTTTGCGCCAATGATACCATAACAGTTGCCATTGACAAATTTTACATTTACTTCGTCGAAAAGAACGCGTTTTCCGAACTGGAGGGATAGGTTATTTACACTTAACATGCTTCAAATTTTGCGCAAAGATACGCAAAAGAAATCAGCTATTCGAACAGCAGTAAACGAAGGCAGGTGGAAAGTTAAAAGCAGCGTAATCAATGGATACTTGATTAAACAAACTTTTGAAGTGTTTTTTGGATTGAAGGGTATATTGAAATTGGATGAAGGTTCCAGTTGGAACCAGACATCGAAGCACAGCATCCATAATGCTCACGCGCAATTCTTTCGGGAAATTCGAAAGTGGGAGGGAGGAAACAACGCAATCTGCCTTGCCTAATCCAAGGTCGGAAAGGATTTTCTCTAGGTCACTTGCGGATCCATGTACGATGTGGCAATTTTCTTGTCTCGTTTTCGCGGCAAGGTTTTGATAAAACACATCGTTCAATTCAATGACGACCAAATGCGTGTCTGGATTCAAGCGCTGCATGATTTTCTCGGTAAAAATTCCAGTGCCAGGTCCGAGTTCAACAATCACTTTTGCCTTGTCAAATGGAATATTCCTCAACATTTTTGTCGCAAGAAAACGTGAACTCGGAATCATGGAACCGACCATTTTGTTTTCTTTGAAAAACTGATTGATGAAGAATTTTTTTGACACCTTATGCTAATTGAAGGCTTGCTTGCGCGCCATGAATAATCCCGAGTACTTTTCCGTTTAATGTATGATGTTTAAAGGGACTGAATCGGTGATGTGTTGATTCTGGTGACCATTCAAATGTGATGCTTGGATCAAAGATGCTGATATCAGCCTGGTTGCCTTCCTCGATACTCATTGGTTGAATTCCAGCGATTTCTCTGCTGCGTTGACTGATTGCCGTAATGAATTTCGTTAAATCTGCTTCCTTGCTGCTATTCAGTGCTGCGAAACATGTTTCTAATTGCGGTGCACCGAAATTAGCTAGGTCAAATTCAAGTTCTTTTTCTTCGGTATCAGCCGGACGATGGTCGGTAACAACGGTGTCGATAGTTCCATCGTTTAATCCTTCCCATAAGGCCAAACGATCTGATTCCTTGCGAAGAACTGGTAGCACTTTCATGTGGGAATCGAAATCCAACATGGCTTGTTCGGTGAAACACAAGTTCATCACATGGACATCTGCTGTCACGTTTAAACCACGTTTTTTGGCCTCTTTCACCAAGCGAACACTTTCCGCTGTGGAAAGGCCACTTAAATGGATGCTTCCATCGGTATATTCGAGTAAGCGTAGGTTTCGTTCGATTTCAATGATTTCAGCAATCGCTGCGTCCGCTTTTAATCCGGTACGTGTGGATGCTTCTCCTTCGTTTACTTGTCCTTTCCCAGCTAAGGATTCATTTCTGCTTAAGGCTAAAACTTTTCCTCCGAAGTTTTTCGTGTACAACAAGGCGCGGTACATAATTCCAGCAGATACACTGTGTGTGTCGTCCGTGAATAGTTTCGCTCCAATTTGATACATGTCGAACAATTCGGCTAATTCCTCACCTTTCAATCCTTTTGTCAATGCTCCAAGTGCATGAATACTTGTGCTATGTCCTTCTGCTTTTTGATATAAATAAGCAATTTGCGTTTTTCCGTCAATACTTGGTTGTGTCCCCGGAACAACGTGAACATGTGTGTATCCACCCATGGAAGCTGCATCTAATCCACTTTGAATGGTTTCTTTGTGTTCCATTCCCGGATCACAAAAATCAGCTTTTAAATCAACCCATCCCATAGAAACATGCAAGTCGTTTGAAGCCACTTCAATGGCATCTGATTCAGTTAGTTCAGTTGCAATTTTAGAGATGCTCCCGTCGACAACGAGTATGTCCATTCTTTTTCCATGATGGGAAGAAGTTGGGTCGATGATTTTTGCGTTTTTTATGAGGATTTTCATTTCCAAAATTTAATTAATGCCATTTCGGTCAAAACAAACAAGAGTCCTAGTATCAAAAAGCTTCTCCAATACTCGATTGGCTTGTCGATTTGAATTTCGGATAGACTTTGTCCGTCTTTAACGATGTTAAATTTAATGTTTTTTATGCCCTTTGCTTCCAATTCACTAATAATTTCGTCAGAAGATTGTTGTTTCATCGCAGATTCTTTTCGGTCATAGTTCACAGCGATGAGTCCAAGTGTGTCCTCATTTTGAATGAAATAGGTTCCCGCTTTTAATCGTTCAACGGCTTCCATTCCAGCAATCGAAATTTTCGTTTGTCCGTTTGATTTTCGCGTACTTGGTATGAATGAGATTTTACCATTCAATAGTTTTAACGGTTGTTCATTACTGACTTCACGTTGAATTGGAATGTTCGCATCAACTCCAATTGTGGCGAACAAAGGAAAGTTTTGTGAGGAGAATTCTCCCACGCGTAGTAACAATGTTGGGAATAAGGCATTGGCAGTGAAGTTTCCAAAATCTTCTTGTAATGCGGTGGTGAGGAGGAAGGATTTTGTTCCTGAACGCAAAAACAATGGTGCATCGTTTCGGAAGTTGAGCAGTTGGAATCCGTTGCTTGTATTTACTCGGTACGCTTTGCGCACATTGGGTAAATTCAGTGCTTGATTTTCTTTCTCAAAAACACCGATAAAGAATGGGTCTTTGTAGCGGATGTCATCGAGTTTTAGTCCGTCGGACATCAGGTCTCCAAGTACGGGAAGCTCAATTCCTGATAAAAATTCAGCGTAATCTGATCGGTTGATTTGATTTCCAGGAATAACGAAAACGGTTCCTCCTTTTTCATGGAATTCCTTTAGGTCTGTACTAAGTCCGGATGGAATTTCATTCAAACCGTTGAATACAACAAGGTTCTTTTGATTGAGTAAGTCCTTCGTGTAATTACTGCTTGAAATGGATGTGGTATGATAAAACGGTTCGACGGAAAATACTTGTGCAACTTTTGCGCTGGCATTTTCACTGTTTAAGATCAATACCTCCGCACTTTTCGCCACTTCATAGGCAAAATGGAACTCATCATCCCAGTAAAGTTGCTTGTCGTTGATGCTAACCATTCCTGTTTTAAGTCCAACTTCTTTCTCGGTAAAGGGAAAGCTTGTTGTGCGCTGCTCATTTGGAGCAAGGTCTAAGAACATGGTTCTGCGTTGAGATCCTAATTTCGCTGAAAGCTCCAAATTCACTCGTTCGGATTTCGCATCGTTTTGTAGTCGAACAAAAAGTTCATTTGGCTCTCCTTTTTTGTGTACCGGCGTAGCGAACCAAACCGAATCAATGAATAAGTTCCCTGGATCTTGAGGAAGCAATTGAAACGCATAATAATTCGATTCTTTGTCCTCTTTTATGTTTTCTGTGTTTGATGTACTTGTTTGAAAGTCTGACAGAAGAACAATTTGACGTGATTTGATTCGTTCAACTTCTGCATCTTCTTTGTCCAAAAAGTCCTTTTGCCAAGAAAGGACATCTCCTAGATTTCGACGAATCGAAGTTGGTTCGATTTTATCCAAATAGGAGAGTGCTTCTATTTTTGTTAGCAGGCGCTGTTCGACACCGTCCATTTTATTCGTGAATAACAAAATGCGTGTTTCCAGTGGCGTTTTCGCCAGCATGCGTTTCGCCATTTCGCGTGCTTCAGAAAGAAGTTCTCCTTCTTCACCAATAGCCGTCATGGAAAAGGAATTGTCCAAGTAAATGGCAAGTACATTTTTCCCGCCATTTTTCCCATTTTCATTCAAAGGGATAATAGGCATAGCAAAGGCTAAGACAATGAATGTCAAAGCCAAACATCGGCTAATGAGAACAATTAAATGACGAAGTTTTTGTGTGGATTTGTTTTCTTGCTCAATGAAACGGATAAATTTCAAGGAAGAAAAATAAAGTACCTTTTGTCGACGAAAATGAAAAAGGTGAATGATGATTGGAATCAGCAATAAAGAAAGAAGCCAAAGGCGTTCTGGATGTATAAATTCCATGAGTCAAATGTAAGAAATTAAATCCATTATTTCTCGCCTAAAATGCCTTTTGCTATCAATTTTGCTTGAGTCCGAAGTTCTCCAATGGCGGTACTTTCCCAGAGAGTTCCTTTGCACAGATTGCCTAGGGCATAGATGCTCATTGGCGCTTTCCCTAAAACACGTAATTTTTCCGGTTGAATGTCAATGCCTTGGCTGACTTCATCTGCAGTAATCCATTTTCGCTGGGCTAGTTCTTGAAGAACGGGGTTCGACATTTTCTTAATCGAAGTTTCTGGTCCTGTGCAATTAATCAAGCAGGAAAAATGTCCTGTGTGAATGCTTTCTCCAGATTGAAATTGTATCATCAATTGACCTTCGTGAA
>CALQBB020000122.1 GCA_943328715.2 Polynucleobacter meluiroseus
CTGGACCTAAACTAACTACAGCTTTGAAACCCGTAGTTTTTGAGATCGTCGTTCCTTGTAACTGTGCACTTGGGAAAGGTTTTACTTTGTACTTAAATGTGCCAAAGCTTTTAGACTTTCCATCTTTATCTTTACCAGACAATGTAATTGTTACAAATTTCGAAGGACCTGTAATGTTTACATAGAATCCATTGTATTTGTTTCCATCTGCATCTGTCCAAGAAGCTTTTGTTTTCGTACCACCGTTAACCGTGATATCCGAACTAACCATTCCTGCAACAACCGGCACAACTTTATTATTCCAACCTTTGTAAAGAACACTCATTTCAGGCAATGAAATCGATCCTTGTGGTTTCGCAATTGCTACTTTCCAAGACCAAGGACGTGGGTATTCAACACCTGACTTGTTACGAATCATTACCGTACCACTTAGATTCATTTCTCCAGAACCTGAAGCTCTTGCTTTTACGATACCGATACCGTCTGTTACAACAACTGAACCTTGAGAAGATGTTACTTCTGGGTTATTGTCTGAATCGTAAGCTGCCATCGTCACTTTCAATTCAATTTCTTCACCTTCTGTAGCCACACCTGGACCAGAAACTAATTCTTGAATTTTATTGAAAGAGAATTCTCCAACAGTTACTTTACTTTTCAATAAATTCACTGCTTTCGCGCGTGCACTTAAAATCTCATTTTGCATAGAAGATAAAGAAGCCAAAGCACCTACCATCGGAGCGTGGTCAAATGTACGTCCTAACCAATGGATGTTTTTTTGCTCATGGTGATCTGCGAATTCAATTTTAGTTAACTCTTGGTAAAGTCCCAAAAGCACTTCCGTATCCTCTGGATTCACTTTATTCGACTTCGAATTAATCATTTTCGCAATCTTTTCTTGCAATTTGATGTTAGGCATGTTATCATTGATATCCGTCACCTTCACTTTCCAATTGTTTTTCTCTCCCTCACGATAAGTTCCTGTTTGCTCAACAATGAACTTACGGAAACCGTTGTATTGCTTCCACAATTTAACTCCATGTTTAGTTGGGTCAAGTTTTGTTATTTCAGATCCAACGATTTCATGCATTGGAATATCAAATTGATCCTTTGCTTGAACAGCCATTAAATTCAAACGTGTTGGTTGAAGAGGGAATTTAGGATCGTATTTTTTCCATACAATCACCTTTTCATCATCCGCTTTCACCGTTTTCACATCTTCGTTCGCCTTCTCCATCATTTCCAACTTGATGTCGTCGATGTACTTGATAAGAGAACCAGCTTCTTTATCGATTTTCTCAATCATACCTAGGTATTTTTTGATTTTTTCGATTTTTGCTTTACCTGATTCGTCTTTTGCCGTTGAACTGATTTCTTCAATCAACGCACTTTTTGCCGCGTTACCACGCTCTAATTGTGTAATGCTCCCACGTTGAATGTTTTCTTCAATCGCAACGAATGCATCCAAAATTTGTTTGGAAACGTTCAATGCAAGAAGAGCAGTCAAAACGAGGTACATCATACCAATCATCTTCTGTCTTGGGGTTTCCTTACCACCTGCCATAATTTCTAGCTTTTAGTTTGTTTGTAATTAAATAAAATTAGTACGTACTAAAATTAAGCTCTCATAGCTTTCAACATGTTACCATATACGTTATTCAAATCAGTTAAGTTTTGAGATAACAAAGACATGTTTTCACGGTAAGCTGCCGTATCCTTAGCAGAAGCAGCCAAGTCTGTCATAATGTTTTTGATGTTTTCTTGAAGTGAACTCATTTGTCCAAGTGTATCCAAATAATCTTGAGAAGATTTCAATTGTAATTCGTACACGTTGTTCAATGCACCTAGGTTTTGACCTAGTTTTTGCATTTCAGAACCGAAGTTACCT
The DNA here is from genome assembly GCA_943328715.2 of Polynucleobacter meluiroseus. Classification (GTDB taxonomy): domain Bacteria; phylum Bacteroidota; class Bacteroidia; order Flavobacteriales_D; family Crocinitomicaceae; genus UBA952. Next base: position 1,886 of record CALQBB020000122.1, read on the forward strand.
TGTCCTTCACCTGCAATACCAGCGATAGCTTGAGCAGACGCAGCGTATTGATCTGTTAATTTAGTTAATCCAGCAGAAGCTGTTTCCAAACTTTTCACATAAGAATCTGTCGCTCCAGCAGCTGTTGCTACTGCACCAAGAGATTTAGCATTGTCAGCTAAATTTGACATTCCGTCTTTCAAACGAGCTAATAACGCTTGATCGATTCCTGCTTTGTCTAATTCTTTTGCAAGTCCGTCAGCAGCGCCACCGCCACCAACACCTTTTTTCAATAAAGGTAAGAGACGATTCTCTTCATTATTTTCTTGTACTGCTAACTCAGGGAAAACACGTGTCCAATCCGGATCCTCGTGCATTGGCTCAAGTGCAATGAATGCAAAAATTCCCGCCTCTGTCAACAACCCTAATATCAACATGATATCACATCCTGGCCAGTGCATGATCTTAAATAACGCACCAACAATTACCACCGATGCTCCAAATCCAGAAAGGTATTTAACAAATAACTTGTACTTTCTTGAAGCAAAAAAACCACCATTACCACTCATAACTTTTGATTTTAAATTAAACTATAGATTAACATTGATTACTTAATTGTAATATCGCTTTGGATCTCTTCTCCGTTCTCCGCTTCGATATTTTTACCACCACGACCCAAGTGAGTCATTGTATTTCTAAATCCAATATAAGATTTAGCTGTGTCTTGGTATTCATATGAACGTGTACTGTTCATTAAATAGAACCCAATATCTTTCCACGAACCACCTCGTGTAACTTTACGTTTTTTAGCTGGATGATCACCATCTTTCGCGTCGTATTCGTAATCCGCACTCATGTCGGTTTCGAATTCGTACGCTGATGGGTCATAAGCTGTTGAACACCATTCAGCCACATTTCCAGCCATACAATACAAACCAAATCCATTTGGATTATACGAGTAAACTTTCACTGTATAGAATCCACCGTCTTCGAAGTAACGACCTCTCATTGGTTTAAAGTTTGCTAAGAAACATCCACTTGCGTTTCTGATGTATGGTCCACCCCAAGGATATTGTGCCATATCCAGATCTCCACGTGCTGCTCTCTCCCACTCACTTTCAGTTGGTAAACGGAAATCATTTACAAACAAGTCACCGTTTGATTGCAACCAAGAGTGGAAAATCTGAGTTCTCCAAACTGAGAATGCTTTCGCTTGAGGCCACGTTACACCAACAACTGGGTAATTGTCATATGCAGTATTCCAGAAGTAGTTTTGAGCCATTGGCGTATGATTCGCATACGTAAAGTCTCTTACCCAACAAAGTGTATCTGGATAAATGTTGATACGCTCTTTGATAATGAAACGACTTCTATCAGTGTGTCCACGGATCGCATTGTGTTGTCCTTTACTGTCTGTAAATCCTAAGTCCAAATCTTGACCTGGATTAGCAAGAATAGATCCTTTCAATGAATTGGTGTCGTTAATTTTCGTAACTCCTTCAGCCCACTGGTCAACATATAATGTTGTATCTACCCAAACTTTGTTTGTGTTTTGATCAACTGTATACAATGTTGAACGGTGTTGATCATTTGATTTGTAATCTTTTCCAAGTGGTTCGCGACGATCTCTTTTATAGATATTATTAGATGCTTCTCCATTTAAACTATCGTAAGCGAATGATTTACGCGCATCGATTGCTTTTGTAATTACTTTACCACGACGAGCCGCTTCTTTGTAATCGATCCAGAAATAATCAAAGAACAATAAACGTGTATCGATTTCTCTTCTTTTGTAGAAGCTTTCATCTGCACTGTAATACATATCAGACAATAAGAAAGCAATCTCTGGATCCTCATAATCAATTGGTTCAGCCCAGTTTAGTGTGAAGTACCTGCGGTTTTCAACACGTCCACCTTGATTGTACGTCGTTTTTGCTGTACCACCTTTAGCCTGTTTGTCCGGAGCGTTTTTCTTCGCTGCTCCACTATACATTTGGAAAATACCTCTTAAATCGTCATCAGACATCACCACATCAATTTTTTGATCAGGTGACGAAGTAATTCCATATTTCTTTTGGTCATATTGGAATCCATTCACTAATTTCTTTCCTTTACCTTTTCCTTTATCGTATGTTCCCATCATCGTCAAATACGTTTGATCCGCGTTGGCGTTGTTGGTTGAATCCATAAATAATTGGAATGAAGTATTACCCCCTTGAATATCAGAACCCATATTCATCAGTGTACGGTAAGGCTCTTTAAAGAAATTATCAGGAACATTTACCCAACGTTCCGCTTCTTCATCGAAACTTCTTCTGTACAGTTTCTCACGTGCAATAGAGTCACGCACCCAATGAACGAATTGACGGTACTCATTGTTAGAGATTTCCGTAGCATCCATGTAGAAAGCTGGAACAGACACTGTTTTTTTACGAGCGGTATGCATCCCCATGATATCTTCATCGTCTTCACCGGACTGAAAAGCACCAGAAGGAACGTAAACCATTCCTAAAGGCATTTTTCCAGGTCCTAAAACGTCTGGATACCAGGTGTCTCTACCACTCACACCTACTAAATTTCCTTCTACATCACTACAAGAGTATAAGAAAGTTAGTACAAATAAAAAACTAATTAATTTTTTCATTCTTTTGTTTTTGGTTCTGCCATTATCCAAATTACCTTGCTACAGGATTCTTTTAACTTGGGGTATAA
>CALQBB020000123.1 GCA_943328715.2 Polynucleobacter meluiroseus
CCGTCGTCGACCGTGGTGATGAGCGCTAAAAACAATCCGGATAAGACGTAATAAACCAGCATATGGTAACCCAATTCCTGCACCTCTGGATTCCCGATGTGCATGAGTCCGAACATCAGTGAACTAATCAAGATGGATGTCCCCGTGCGTTTGATGCGTAATTTCAATCCTTTTAACAAATACGAGCGAAACAACAATTCTTCGCACGCTGTCTGAACGGACAACATCAGTAAACTAACCACTAACAACGGAAAAAACTTCGCTGCATCGAATTGAAATTCATAGGCTTGTCCGTGACCGAAGGAATCTGCATAAATCTGAATGGACATCAGTCCGACCATGACGATGAGGATGAAAAAGAAGGCAAAGAACAAGCGTTTCCAACGGAAGTTCTCCATCGATGTGAAGGCCTGAATGATTGGACGTTGATGCATCCATCGGTGATGAAGCAAGACGCCGATAAAAACCAGTAAATAAGGAAAAAGTACCCAGAATAAAAAGCGGGTGTGTCCCATCGTTTCATAGAACTGTGCGTCCATGGATTCAATGGACAAACTCGGGAAATTAAGGTGGATGTCCACCAAAATTCCCAAGCTTCCTAAAAAATATAAAATGAAAATGAGAAGAATTCCACTGACATAGGTTAGTGGTGAATTGTTTCCGTTTTCAGCTAAATCAATAAATTTCATCAATGGAACATGTCGCGCATACGCTTGAAGAATCCTTTTTCTTTCTGTGCTGCGCTGGGACTAAAGTTCTCACTTTGTTTTAACTTTTCCAAGATTTCTTTTTCTTCTTTGGAAACGTTAACCGGTGTATAAATGTGAATGTGAACAAATTGATCTCCTGTTGCATATCCTTGCACGCTTGGTAATCCTTTTCCACGCAAGCGAAGTACTTTTCCACTTTGTGTTCCAGGTTCGACTTTGATCTTTGCTTTTCCGCCAATTGTTGGAACTTCAATGGATTCACCTAACACCGCATCAACGAAATTGATGTATGCATCGTAATGCACGTTTTCTCCTTCGCGACGTAGTTCTTCGTGTTCCACTTCTTCGATCACCACGATTAAATCTCCAGCAACACCGTTGAATGGACCTGCGTTTCCACGTCCTTGAACGCTCAATTGCATGCCTTCCTCTACTCCAGCTGGAATTTCGATCTCAATGACTTCTTCTTGACGTTTTAATCCTTGCGCATCCGCATCTGCCGGTTTTTTGTCAATGGACTTTCCAGCACCTTGACACACATGACACGCTGATTGTGTTTGCATGGCACCTAGGAAGGTTTGAGCAACACGTGTAATTCTTCCCGTCCCGTTACAGGTCGGACAATTTTTGTAGGTCACTCCTTCGGCATTCACCAATTTGTTGACCTTGATTTTCTTTTTAACCCCATTGGCAATTTCCTCCAAGGTCAATTTCATTTTTACGCGTAAATTGGTTCCACGAACGGTTCTTGATCCACCGCCGCTTCTGCTTCCACCGAAACTTCCGCCAAAAGCACCACCGAAAATATCTCCAAATTGCGAGAAAATATCGTCCATGTTCATGCCTCCACCTCCGAAGCCTCCTTGTCCACCCATTCCTGCGTGTCCAAATCGGTCGTATTGCGCACGTTTTTCTGCGTTGCTTAATACTTCGTATGCTTCCGCTGCTTCCTTAAACTTGTCTTCAGCACTTGCATCATCTGGATTTTTATCCGGGTGAAACTTGATGGCCATTTTACGGTACGCTTTTTTGATTTCAGCCTCGTCCGCATTTTTGGAAACACCTAATACTTCGTAATAATCTCTTTTTTGACTCATAATGTGGGTCTCGTTATTGTCCTACGACTACTTTCGCAAAACGAATCACTTTATCGTTTAAATAATATCCTTTTTCAACATCCTCGATTACTTTTCCAACCATCTTTTTATCTGGAGCAGGAATATTGGCAATCGCTTCATGTAAATCACTGTCAAAAGGTGCACCTTTCGCTTCCATTGGCTTCAATCCTTTGGAATCCAAAATGCCCTTAAACATCGTGTAAATTAAATGGAAACCTTCTTTCATTGGAGCGATGTCCTCCAATTTTTCATTTGTAACAATCGCACGCTCAAAGTTGTCCATCACCGGCAACAATTTCAACAAAACGTCTTTGTTTGCCGTAGCTGTTAATTCGATGCGCTCTTTGTATGTTCTTTTTCTGAAATTATCAAATTCAGCATGTAAACGCAAGTAACGATCATTTAACTCTGCATACTTTTCTTCTGCTGTCAACTCTTTTGGAGCTTCCTCTTTATTTTCTTCCATCGTAGAATCTACCGTATCCGTTGTTTCCTCTTGTGGCTCTTGATGTTGGTCATTTTTCAATTCTTCCTTATCTTCTGACATATTCTGAAATTTTAATTCGCTTTTGGGTTTGCAAAGATAAGACCATTGTGAAAATTAAGTCAAGGTGTCAGCAAGTTTCACCAATTCCTAGAAAAGTTGTCAGTAAAATCTGATTGAAATGAATTTTCCACGTAAATTTGTCGTACTAAATTCAAGCTTATGAAATTAACGCAGCGCCTTTCGATTCTCATCAGTTTTATCGTACTATTCACTAGCGCAAATGCGCAATTACTTTATCGAATTTCCGGAAATGGACTAAAACAAGACTCCTATCTTTTCGGAACCATTCATACCATGCCAAAAGAGGATTTTGAAATGCCAAAAAAGGTCATGGACGCCATCAAAACATGTGCGACGATTGCCCTTGAAATTGAGCTCGACATGAACATGTCCCAGAAAATCGAAATAGCAAAAATGACTTTGATTCCGAATGGAGGCACCTTGAAGGATTACATGTCCGATTCGTCTTACACCAAGTTAAAATCCTACTGCATGGATTCGCTGTCGTGGAAAGAATCCAAGTTTGAGCAATATGCCCACATGAAACCTTTTTTCTTCAGTTCGGTGGTCCTCCAAGAAAAAATCGGAAAGCAAAAGTCCTTTGAAATGGAGTTCGATAAACTTGCGAAAAAATACAAAATGCCACTCATTGGACTTGAGACAGTCATGTATCAAATGGAGACGATTGACCGAGTAAGCATTAAAGACCAACTGCAATTCATGGACGATTTTTCGAACATGTCAGAATTTGATGTGATGTTTAGCCTGTATGAAAAAGAAGACATCAATGGCCTGTACAAAATGATTTCAGAAGAAACAGATATGCTTCCTGAATTCAACCATTGGTTTTTAGATGTCCGAAATGCCAATTGGATTCCAGTTATTGAAAAACAAATCAGCAAAGAAGCGACTTTCATCGCTGTCGGCGCCGGACACCTCGGTGGAACAAATGGCGTTCTTGAATTGTTAAAAAAACAAGGCTACACTGTATCAGGAATAAACAACTAAAAACAATCCACAAAAAACCAATTAGCACATTAGCACATTGGCACATTAGCACATTAACTTATGAATTCAGAATTTCAACGCATCATCGAATACAGACGTTCAAACCGTAAATTTGACGCAAACACACCCGTTCCAAACGAAGTTATTCAAACGAGTATCGAACGAGCAATCCTTTCTCCAAATAGCAGCAACATGCAACTTTGGGAATTCCATTGGATTCAATCCAAGGAGATGCTAGAGACATTTGTTCCCTTGTGTTTGGGTCAGAGTGCCGCACAAACCGCACAACAAATGGTGGTTTTCGTTACCCGCAAGGACAAATGGAAAAGTCGTGCGAAGTGGAACTTGGACATGGTGAAGGCAAGTGTCGTTGGAGAGCCAGACAAAGCACAAAAAATGGGGATGAATTACTACGGAAAAATAATGCCGCTTGTATATACCAACGATCCATTTGGATTCATGAGTTTACTTCGTCGCAGCATCAGTTTCTTCGCAGGACTTAGAAAACCGTTTGTCCGTACAGGAGGAAGTGCAAATCAACGCATTGGCGCACACAAATCGTGTGCACTTGCCGCTCAAACATTTATGTTGTCAATCGCTGCGGAAGGATTCCACACGTGTCCAATGGAAGGATTTGACGAGAAACGTGTGAAGCAAGCCTTAAAACTTCCGAGAGGAGCAGAAATCAACATGATTATCTCTGTGGGACTTGGAACCGAACCAGGTATTTGGGGTCCAAGAATGCGCGTTCCAAACGAAGAAGTGATTTTCACACACTAATCTAGCCGAACTTTCGACACATTTCCTTGAAATGACGAATACCCACTTTCATGAACGGTGACATGGGATTATCTTGAATGAGTTCGAGCACCGCATCAATTTCTGTTTTGATCTCCGGATAGCGTTGTACGAATTCCGCAAGTTTGTACAGGGAATAAACGCGCAAAGCTACTTTATCTTCTTCGTTTTTCAGGTGCGCAATTAAGGCATCCAACACTTCACCTTCGCGGTAATCTGTCAAGGGGAATTCCAAGAGCGTCACCAATAAATTGCGCAAGATGGATTGATGTGTTGAAACGAGAAAATGATCGATAAACGCATGTTCGTAGGATGCCAACAAGGTCCAATCTGCTTTCGCGAGGTGAATCAGCAACCACGAAGCATGTGCAGGCAAAGGTGCTTTTTTTGA
>CALQBB020000124.1 GCA_943328715.2 Polynucleobacter meluiroseus
AGGCAGTTTCCAAGGTTGCAGTCCCAGAAGTCACCAACGCCATGTCCGCTTGACTCAATAATGGATACGTTTGATTTTGAATCAAAGTCACATTTTCGTCCAATTGAAATTCCTGGTAAAACGACGCCGGTAAATTTGGTGCGCCAGCAATTACGATTTGATGTGTTTCTTGGAAAGCTTTTGCAGCTGTCAACATCAACGGAAGTTTTTTCTTTAATTCTTGTTTACGGCTTCCAGGCAATAAGGCTAGAACAGGTTTCGAAGTTGGAAGTGCTAATGTTGTTTTTTCCTGTTGATGAAAACGTTCAATTTCATCCAACAGCGGATGTCCAAAATACTGAACCTCCATATCGAATTTCCGATAAAACGCCGGTTCAAATGGCAGGATCGTATACATGAGATCGACATCTCTTTTGATTTGATGAATGCGGTTTTCTTTCCACGCCCAAACCGTTGGAGAAATATAGTAAATCACTTTCATTCCTTTCGACTTCGCCCATTTTGCCATGCGCAAATTAAATCCCGGATAATCGACGAGCAGCAAAACATCGGTTTGAAAATCGGTGATTTGTTGCTTACACAACTTGAAATTCCTCAGAATCGTTGGTAAGTTTTGCAGTACTTCCACAAAGCCCATAAATGCGAGGTCACGGATGTGTTTTTTCAATTCAACTCCTTCCGCAGAAAGTCGGTCACCACCCCAAGCTTGAAATTCAAAGTCCGAACTGTTTTTTTTCCAAGCGCGAACGAGGTTTGCTGCATGCAAGTCTCCTGATGCTTCGCCACTGAGAATAAAAACCTTTTTCTTGGACATCTTACTTGATCAAATTCACGTAAACCATGAACGGTGCGTAAATAAGCATGCCAAAGATAATTCCTCTGGTATACGCATACTTCTCTCTGTTTAAAAACAAATAGAACCAAAATACATTTGGAATCAATCCAAGGGACAAATAGCGACTCAGGTATTCCACTGAATCATTCACTTGACCCCACAAATAGGAGAATTCTGAATGACGTGATTGCGACAACACAAAGACGATCACCGGTAAAAAAATGATTGGTGTAAACACACCAATCAAGAAACCAAGCACATGCTCTTTTGATATTTTTCTCATATTTTCCAATTTTTCATTTGTTGTAACGTTTCGTATGCTGTTAAGTCAAAATGCGTGGGAACCACACTGACGTATCCATTTTTGAGTGCTTGTAAATCTGTATCTGGACGCTGGTCAACATCGGCGAATTCACCGGATAACCAGAAATATTCCCTGCCAAATTGATCCTTTCTTCGTTCAAATCGATCCGCCCAATACGCGTGCGCTTGCTTGCACACTTGAATTCCTTTTATTTCTGAAATCTTCAATTTAGGCACGTTCACATTGAGGCAAACACTTGTCGATATTGGACTCTGGATGAACTGTGTCAAAAGTTGAGCACCAAAGTATTGACAGGCCTCAAAATCCGCATCCGGAGCAAAATCAGCCAAAGAGAATCCGATGGACGGTATTCCTTCCATCGCACCTTCAATTGCCGCAGACATCGTTCCCGAATACAGCACATTTGTCGAGGAATTTTCACCGTGATTAATGCCCGAAAGAATGAAATCTGGTTTTCGATGAAGTACTTCAGAAATGGCTAATTTCACGCAGTCAACGGGTGTTCCTGAACATGCATATGCCTCCACTTGACCAAAGAGATCCGAAGGAAAAAGACGAAGTGGATGATTGATCGTAATCGCATGTCCCATTCCTGATTGCGGTTTATCTGGCGCAACGACAACGACACGTCCAAATTGCTGAGCCATTTCAACAAGTGCATGGATGCCTTTAGCATTTACACTATCATCGTTGGTCACTAAAATGAGTCGTTCGTTTTCCATGGATTACTTCAGGTAAAATTAGGCATTAATCAGTTTTAATTTTCTACTTTTGATAGACGATATGAACAATTTAAAATTAATAAGTCCAAGTCAAACAAAAGCTTTCTGCTTCGTTTCTGTCGCTCCCATTCGAAAAGAAGCGAGTGACACCTCAGAAATGGTTTCTCAACTTTTATTTGGCGAACCGATTGAAGTCATAGCACATGGACAACCATGGATTAAAATTCGAACGGTCCTAGATGGATACGAGGGATACATGGACATCAAACAAGTCTTACCCTTGACGGATAAAGAATTTCGTCGATGGATGGATTCATTTACCTATCAAAAAGAGGAAATTCTTCAACTAAAAACCCCTTTCGGTTCGATTTTCTCATCGAAAGGAAGTTTTATCAGCGAGGAATTGTCCTTCCAAGTTGGAGATGTTACCTTTCAACGCGAAAACAATTCCATAGATGTTAAAAAGTCCATTTGGGAGGACGCAAACGAATTTCTCAATGCACCTTACCTTTGGGGTGGAAAGTCGATTTGGGGTATCGATTGTTCTGGATTTGTCCAAGCCGTTTTTCGTCTTCATGGATACAATTTACCGAGGGACGCATCCGAACAAGCCGAAATCGGGACCGACATCTCCATCGAAGACTGCCAGGAGAATGACCTCGCATATTTCGCGAATGCCTCTGGGAAAATCATTCACGTTGGAATCGTTGGGAAACAAGGTCAAATCATCCACGCTTCCGGAAGAATTCGCATCGATGAATTGAAAGAGCAAGGAATTTGGAGCGAAGAATATGAAAAATTCAGCCACACATTAGCGCACATAAAAAGACTTTAATTACGATATTTGCACTCATAAAACAGAAAAATGAAAGATCAAGTTATTTTCGATTTAATTAACGAAGAAAAAAACCGCCAACTACATGGAATTGAACTGATTGCTTCCGAGAATTTCGTGAGCGATGAAGTGATGTTATCCATGGGAAGTGTTCTAACCAACAAATACGCTGAAGGACTTCCTGGAAAACGTTATTATGGAGGTTGTGAAGTTGTTGATAAAGTAGAACAACTAGCGATTGATCGTTTGTGTCAACTTTTCGGTGCGACTTGGGTGAATGTTCAACCACACTCGGGAGCACAAGCAAATGCAGCCGTATTTCTTGCGTGTTTAAATCCAGGCGACAAAATTCTTGGTTTTGACTTATCGCACGGTGGACATTTAACGCATGGATCACCAGTGAATTTTTCTGGTAAATTATACAAGCCATTTTTCTATGGAGTAACGAAAGAAACCGGAATGGTTGATTACGACCTTATGGAAGAAACGGCGCGCCGTGAGAAACCAAAAATGATTATCTGTGGAGCTTCCGCATATGCCCGTGATTGGGACTACGCACGCATTCGTAAAGTTGCAGATGAAATTGGCGCCTTGGTACTAGCAGATATTTCTCATCCAGCTGGAATGATTGCCGCTAAATTATTGAACGATCCACTTGATCATTGTCACATCGTGACTTCTACGACACACAAAACACTTCGTGGACCACGTGGTGGAATCATTATGATGCGTCACAATTTCGAGAATCCATTTGGAATCAAATGGAACAACGGAAACCTTCGTTCGATGGGCGCATTGCTTGACGCAGCTGTTTTCCCAGGAATTCAAGGTGGACCATTGGAGCACGTTATTGCCGCAAAAGCAGTTGCCTTTGGTGAAGCATTAGATCCGTCCTATACGACCTACATGAAACAAGTTCAAAAAAACGCTGCGGTTTTCGCACAAGAATTGATGAATTTGGATTACACCATTATTTCCGGCGGAACGGACAACCACAGTATGTTGGTTGATTTACGTTCGAAAGGAATTACAGGAAAGGATGCTGAAAATGCATTAGTTGTTGCTGATATCACCGTGAACAAAAACATGGTTCCTTACGATACTGAATCTCCATTCGTTACTTCTGGTATCCGCATTGGTACTCCGGCAATTACGACACGTGGTGTGAAAGAAGATGAAATCAAATTGATCGTTTCCCTTATCGACCGTGCCTTGATGAATCGCAGCGATGCAAATGCGATCGCACAAGTGAGAAAAGAAGTGAATGAGTTGATGTCTCATCGTCCACTTTTCGCTTGGTAAAATGAGATTCGCAGGAAAACGCGATCGATTTATTTTTTATATCTGGCTAGCTATCCTCGTTCCATACGGGGGAATCTCCGCATTGATTTATTGGCAGGAAAACGATTTGTCACCTATTTATGTGCTTGGCGCAGTGTGGTTGCTTCTTGGACTTTTCTTTTACTTTATTGTCAAAAGCACGTATTACACGTTTATCGACGACGGAACATTGGTATGTCAAACCATGTACTTTTTCAAGAAAACCATTCCTGTTTCATCGATCCGTAGATTCGAAAAGTCCAATGGATTCTATGCTGGCTGGAAGATGAGCACTTCCTGGGACTGTATAATTATGCATTACAATACACACGAAGAGCTCCTCATTTCACCTGAAAACGAGGAGCTCTTTATCGCTGAAGTTGAACGCAGAAAGTCCTTAGTTAACCCATAATTTATCAGTAGAACTTCCGTGGCACGAATTACATGCACCCGTACTCAAGGCAGAACCCATCATTTTTTTATTTCCGGTAGGACCTGTTATTACTGGATATAATCCTTCAG
>CALQBB020000125.1 GCA_943328715.2 Polynucleobacter meluiroseus
ATCAAAAGTCAATTAAAATCCTTGAACACCGTTAACGGTCGTATACTTCAGGACGTTCTTTTTCTCTGGATGAATGCGGGCAAATGCGGATTGAACAGCTAGGGTTCCTTCATGGAATCCGCAAAGAATCAATTTTAATTTGTTCTCATACGTATTCACATCACCAATCGCATAAATCCCTGGGATATTCGTGGAATAGTCCAATGTATTTACTTTAATAGCGCTTTTCTCAATTTCTAATCCCCAATCTGCAATTGGACCTAAACTTGGTTTTAATCCAAAAAGCGGAATGAAATGATCGGCGTTGATCACGATTTCGCCATCTTTCTGATGTGTGACGTGAACGTTCTCTAGTTTATTCGTTCCTGATAATCCAGTCACTTCTGCTTCTGTAATTAAATTGATTTCACCTGTTCCTGCCATGTCAATGACCTTTTGAACTGAGTCTAAATGTCCGCGGAATGAACTGCTTCTATGAACTAAGTATACTTTTTTCGCAATTTTTCGTTCCGCCAAGTAAAAGGACCAATCCAAGGCTGAATCCCCACCACCGGCGATGACACATACCTTATCTTGATAAATTGTTGGGTCTTTGATGATGTATTCAACGCCCTTGTCTTCAAAGTCAACGATGTTGTCAATAGGTGGTTTTCTTGGTTCGAATACTCCTAAACCACCGGCAATCATTACGATTGGAGCGATGTGTTGCGTTCCTTTAACTGTTGTGACAATGAATTTTTCATCCGTAGTTTTTTCAATCGAAAGCGCAGCCTCTCCTAGCGTGAATCCCGGTTTGAAAGGCGCGGCTTGCTCCATCAAATTGTCAATCAGTTCACCTGCAAGAATGGAAGGAAATCCAGGGATATCGTAAATCGGTTTCTTTGGATAAATTTCTGAACATTGTCCACCAGCTTGTGGCAATGAATCAATTAAATGACAACGCAACTTTAAAAGTCCGGCCTCAAATACGGTAAAAAGTCCAACGGGACCTGCGCCAATAATAATAATATCTGTTTCGATCATGCTTGTGAAATAATGCTGGGCAAAATTAGTGATTTAAAGGACTAACAGCCAATTTTAAAAATTGTTTATTAATGATCAGGATGAACGGGTTTATTTGATAGGATCAACTCAATTTCTTCCATCACTTCTGCCGAGAGTTTTTCTTGGGCATCAAGTGATTTTAAATTCTCGGTTAATTGATACTCTTTACTAGCCCCTAAAATCACGGTGCTCACATTTGGATTCTTTAAACACCAAGCCAGTCCAAGAACCGGAAGTGACATGTCTAAATCTGCTGCCAAAGCACTTAGTTTTTTTACAACGTCAATGCGTTCTGCTGTCAGGTTTTTTTCTTTCAACCAATCCATTCCTTCCATTCCTAGTCTGGTATCATTAGGGAAGTCTTTGTTGTATTTCCCACTTAGAATTCCACTTGCTAACGGAGACCAAATAGTTGTTCCGAGTCCAACAGTCTTGTACACTTGAGAAAATTCCACTTCTACTTTTTGACGTGTAAACATGTTGTATTCTGGCTGTTCGACAATTGGACCGATGAGGTGGTTTTGTTTTGCGAACATGTGTGCTTCCATGATTTCTTGCGCACTCCATTCGGATGTTCCCCAATACAAGATTTTCCCTTGCATAATGAGTTGATGCATCGACCAAACTGTTTCTTCAATCGGCGTTTGTTTATCTGGACGATGACACAAAAACAAATCTAAATAGTCTAATTGAAAACGATTCAATGCTTGTTCACACGCTTCCACAATATGTTTGCGGCTTAATCCTTTTTGTGTAGGAAGTTGACCTCCGTTACCAAAAAACACTTTGCTACTCACGATGTAACTATCTCTCGACCAATCTTTCTTTTTAAGGATGGACCCCATCACTTCTTCACTTTTACCACGGGCATAAATCTCTGCATTATCGAAGAAATTAATTCCATTTTCATAAGCGATGTCCATGAGTCTTTCAGCGACATCATCGCCAATTTGTTTTCCGAAGGTTAACCACGACCCTAATGAAAGTCGGCTAATTTGTAAGCCGGATTTTCCAAGATTAGTATATTCCATTTTCTGTCATTTTTGTTTTTTGTTCGGAGTTGTTCAGCCAATTCTTGTACAGGCCATTAGCAATTACTACTAATATGATGATCAACGATCCTAGGTAAAAGTTTATGTTCAATAATTTATGTTCTTTCAAAATGAAAATCGCCAAGATGATCGTGTAAACAGGTTCTAGGTTTATACTCAATGAAACAGTAAATGCACCAAGTCTTTTTACGATTTCAATGGTCATTAAAAAGGCAAAGGAAGTACATGCCACACCGAGAAACAATAACCACAATCCGTCTGATAAGGTCATACTTAAGTGCTCAGTACTTAACTTCCCACTGAATCCTAGAACGAAGCTAATAAAGACAATCCCAGTGATGAGTTCATACAAAGTAATATGAGCTGATTCAACATCTTGGGCCAATCGACCGTTAAAAACGGAAAAACAAGCAGCGAGTAATGCGGATACAAGTCCAAAGTACAAGGCGGTTTTTTCAGTCTCATTGAAATCGTGAGCGACGAAATAAATCCCAAATATGACGAGCAGTCCAAAGAGGAACTCCATCCAAGAAAATTTTCGCTTCATGACAATCGGTTCTATCCAAGTGACATGTAAAGTCGTAGTGGATAAGCACAAAATTCCGAGTGATGCTGTAGATAATTGAATGCTATAATAAAAGGTCATCCAATGTCCAGCGACAATCATTCCAACCAGTATGATTTTCCATGCGTACTTCAGTGGAAATGAAAAGGATTTTTTCATCCAAATAAAGTAAAACACAAGGAACAAAGCCGCAATAATCACACGGTACCATACAATTATGATGGCATCTAAGTGAATCAGTTTACCAAGTATTCCGGTAAATCCCCACATGAAAATGATCACATGTAACCAGATGTGATAGCGGTACTTTTGGAACAATGTTATTGCTTTTTACTCCACTCTTCGATGGATTGTTGATTCATTTTAACATAATTTTGATCGCCGTCTTTTTCTGCTTCAATAATGGAAATTTTAGCTGTTTCCATGGCTCCTTTATAATCTCCGTTGGCTGCCTGTAATTGCGATTTTAAACGAGTCATCCAATATGCGCTCACTCCTTTCATTACAACTGCTTTTTCTGACCAAACAAGCGCCTTTTTTAAATCGATGTTTTCAGTGAAATAATAACTTGCAGCTGCATGATAATCATTCGCGGATACCGTGCTTGATGAAAGGGTTTTTTCAATACTAGCAAGTACTTTTTCTTTCGTATTTAAACTGAATGGAATGTTTACTTGGAAAATTTCCCAGGCAATGACGATGCTAGCGCTGTTGAATTCTAAGTCTTCAATGGAGATACTCAAATTTTCTTTTGGAAAAGGAAATTTTGACACTTTCACTTTTTGTCTAAGCGCTACTTTAGATTCATCCCATTTTTCAGGCAAACCCCAATTGGTTGTTTCCGTGTAAAAAATGACTTCCCAACTATCCATGTTTGGTCGTGCAAAGATTGCATAAGTCCCAGCCTTTAACGTATCTGAACCAAAAATGAGGATATCAGAGTTTGTGATTTTTGTATTTTCATTTGCCCCAAGTCTCCAAAGTTCTCCAAACGGCAATAGTTCTCCAAAGATTTTTCTACCATTCATGGCAGGACGAGAATAGGAAATACTAATGTCTGTTAATCCTACGCGTTGTTCAACTTTTGCAACGGGACTTGCTTTTGGTGTTTGTACTTGTGCTTGTGTAAACAGCGAGATACACACGAAGCTACTGAGAATCAATTTTTTCATATTTTTTCGTTTATTTTATTTTTAAGGTTGATTAGTATTGAGGTCAAAGTTAACTTCTACCTCCCAATTTGCTCTTATTTTGACAGGTGTATTAAATAACAACACTTCCTCTGCTAATGTTTTGAAATTTGGTGAAATTGGATCCCATCTTCCATTGTTGTTGGAATCTATAATCACTTTAAAGGTGTATTCACCTGGTAATAAATCAGGTAGACTAATTTTAGCTGTTTCGTTAAATAACACTGTCCGAATCACTTGGTTTTTTTGAATGACATGGATGATTCCTGCGCTTATCGTGTCGCTAAGTTGAATCGTTAAATCACCGAAGTCCCGATCTTGCTTCCATGCAATTTCCCTTTGAAATTTACTTGAGACATTTTTGGTCTTTCCAAGAATGGCACCATCGGCAATGGACAATTGATAGTTTCTGGCGAATTTCTTTGGTTGGATTTCGAGTTCATTAGCTAGGAAATCTACTTCATAAGTGACGAGACTACTATCGTCCATATTTCTTAATTTTATTTTGCTGGTGTCAATCCATTGAATGAAATCGGAACAGGATAGGAAAAAACGATCTTGCATCCCCTCTTTTTCGATGAATTGAACGGCGATTTTCGCTGCTTGTTGCTTCGGAGTATTTCGAAGAAGAATAGTATCCTCAGCGATGATGAATTGCAAATCAATTTCTTTCACGTCGCCAATTGAAACTAAAATACTGTCC
>CALQBB020000126.1 GCA_943328715.2 Polynucleobacter meluiroseus
AATAGATAACAATTAAAAAGAAAAAGTGTTCAAATGACACTTTGAACACTTTTTACTTTGATTACCAATTAGTTACCTAGTTAAATGTATAGGTTTGACCATTTACCGTTACGGTAAATGTGGCATCACACATTCCACTACCGTAATCGACTACACGAAGTGGGCGGTTTTGAGGAGTGATTTCAATGGTTCCGCTTACTGGGAAACCACATCCAACTTTTATGTGGACAGGATTTGTCGTTAGAGAAGTATAGCCACCACCTGATGAAAATGTTCCCGAAGCAGTTCCTGTAATGTCATATTCATCATCGAAGCGATTGAATAGTGTCGAGTTTCCAGCTGTCCATGTTCGAACACGTGTCGATGTATAATTGACCGTTTCGCCGGAAGTCAATGTTGCAACACCGTCAATTTGCACATTAAAATAAGGCTGACCAGAAGTATTTAAACCCATGTTTTCCACGGTCTTTGTTCCTTCAATTTTAATGTCATTTACATAGTAATCAACTGGTGTATGCGTGATGATTGTTCCTTGAGCATGGTAGAAGCCCGTAAATGTCGTAATGATTTTACCTCGTCGCGTTTTTCCATCATTACAATCGCAGTTGCTGGAACCGTAATCAACCGTAACTGTTTTAACAGATCCAATCGTATCAATGGTAATGATCACATTGCAAGCCGTTTTTTGTGTCAACGGTTTATCTCCAGGTTGACGAACAATCACACCGCCATTTTTATAGTAGACCATGTTACCGGTGATCGCTTGATCAGAAATATTCGTCATCTCATCGAATGCGGATTCTACTTTGTAGTTCACCTCGGCAGATTGATCCTTATCGTAACGGAATTTTCCACAGGCACTTAGTACAAGTGTGATTCCCAGACATAATAGAACTATTTTTTTCATAACAAGTAATTTTAAGACACGTTCTTAACGCAAATTTCTTGCCAATATTGCTTACAAATTCAATTTCGAACGTACTTCTTTAGAAATACCGTCTTTATGTAAATAAATATTGATTGTTTTATATTTAAAGTAGTTTTCAGAAACGTATAAATATCCCTTTGGATAATTCGAAGTCCCCCAAGAATTTTTAACAAGGAAATAATTCACCCCATTTTGATCTGTATACAAGCCAACAATGTGCATTCCGTGATCATCTGTCGTTGTTTTATTATCATAAGCCTCTTGACGAAGTTCCTGCGTAATGTTCAATTCTTTGCTTGGTTCTGAAAAGGCATTTGATTTACGTTCAGCGCCGGCAGTATTGAAGTTTTTCTCATCTTTTCCAACTACTTCAACGCTTTTAGGATCAGCTGGAACAATGGCAATTCCATTTCGGAAGCTAAATCCTTTTTCCGAAACATCTGCACCCCAGGCAATCGTATATCCATTTTTCAAGGCTTCAATGGTTACTTTTACTAAATCGTTCATTTCCACATTGTAACTTTCACCCCAAGCCCAGTTATCTGGAATTTCCAATAGGCATTTCTTGTACATTTCATGGTTAGTGAAAGAAGTCAAAGAAATGTAGTTATCCATGTTCAACTGCAAGTGTTCAGCAAACGATTTTGGCGTGTACTTTTTTCCTTCCCATTCGAACTCTATCACATCTTTCCCGATGTTTTTGTCCAGAATTTTGTTGTAGTCTTTCTTCCATGAATCCGAAATCCCTTCCGGAGCACCTAATTTAGGAAGGATGTCCTGCATGATTTTGTTGAGCTCTGTAAACATTTCCCCATGATTGTACGTTTCCGTGTTTTCCAATCCCGTATAAAACTCATAAGGAACAATTCCGTATTTACGAATCACTAAAGGAATGTCGTGGAACGCTCCCCCTTCACTGAAATTCGTTTTTCCATCCATGCGGATGTATTTTTCCGCTTTCATTTCGTATGCTTTGCGAACGGTATACATTTCTGAAAGCACGATGTTTTTCCCAACACCTAAACGCATTAATTCAGATTCAAAAAAGGACATTCCAGAAAAGGACCAACACGTTCCTGTTCTCCCTTGGCTTTGAACAGGTGTTGCATCCAAATGGACAACTTTTTGAAATTGGTATTTACTCCCTTCTGCATTGGTAACTTGTGCCAATGACATTGTTGCACCAAAAAAGATTGGCAACAAAAATTTAATTGTTCTTTTCATGTGTTGATTTATAGTTTACAAATCCAACCTTCCATTCCTTTGGAACTTACTTTCGATTGAATTGCTTGAATTTCACTTTGATTCGCAGCTGAACCTGCACTTACACGAATGAGTGTTCCTCCCGGTAAAATGTGCGCATTGAATCCATCTGCTTGAAGTTTTCGCACAAAGTTGTGTGCGTTTCTCTCATCAGAAAAACATCCAACAACGTATTCGAAGTTTGCTTGAACGATTTCTTGCTGAACGATTGCTGGTTTCGTTTCTGCATTCGGCAACCTCACTGCAAAAACCGTAGATTCATCATATTGATATAGTCCGATTTTTCCAGGTTCAACTGCCGTAAGTTGTTCTTCAATTTTTGATTCGTTTGAGACAATTTTGTTAAACGGAGTCACTTGTTTTTTAGCATATTTTGCCTCTACCTTTCCTCTCAATGGATTAAAGTCCTTGTAGGAAATAAGTCCAGAATGCAAAACATCTGTTTTCATGGGAATCCAAAACGAATAGAAAGCGAAGGGCAACAAACAAGCGGCTGCGGCATACTTCCAGAATTTCGTTGGATTTTTAAGCGTTTGGTCTTCTGTAGTTTCTGGAACGAATTGGATGATCGGTGTTTCCTCTTGAACCGTATTCGGAACAAAGGTCACATTTGATAAACCATAGGAACTCAACAGTAAATTAAAATGCCTGTCTTGTTCGAAACGTACGATTCCATCCACATCTTTCGAGAAAATTCCGAGTTTTGGAATACTCACTTGCTTACCTTGAGCTAAATCCGCGTTTAATTTACCTGTGAAATCAGTCAATTGACTTACTCCTTCTTGGTAGTAAAGTCCATTCAAACGTGCATATTCCGCCAATACTAATCCATCATCGTTGATCAGATTACGGTTGAACAAAAGTTGTTTGTATGGAGCTTGAAGAATTCCTTTTTCAAAGTCGATTTGAGCCGAAATGGTTTTCGATACAAATCCACCAAAATTGGGCAAGACCACACAGTTGTGGCGCAAAATTAGTTGACAAATGACTTCTTCAAATGGGATCATGTACCAAATTTACAAAAGAAAGATGGAATTACAAAAACAGAAGTACATTCTCCACATCTTCCGGCGTATCGATGTTGGGTGTTTCGATGGTTGTTTGAACAACTTTGATTGAATATCCATAGTACATCCAGCGCAATTGTTCCAATGATTCCATTTTCTCAAGTGCGGTTGGTTTCAATTGACAAATTTGAGCTAAGGTATTTGCCCTGTATGCGTACAATCCGATGTGTCGTAGAAATGGATAATTCGACAAATATTCTCCCTTAAAATGATGCGAATTTGGCACACAACTTCGACTAAAATAGAGGGCGTTTTCTTGATGATCAAGGACAATTTTTATTCTGTTTGGATTCAATAAATCCGCTTCATCGTTTGTTGGGATTCCCAAGGTTGCAATAGTCACATCTGGATGACTAAATGCACTGAGGAGTTGATCGAGTTGCAATGGATTCACTAATGGCTCATCCCCTTGAATGTTAATGACCACATCGAATCCCGGATTTAATGCCGCAACTTCGGCACATCGATCTGTTCCACTCTGATGTGATTCATTTGTTAAACAAACATTTCCGCCAAACCTAAGCACCTCATCCACAATTCGTTGATCATCCGTTGCTACGACGATTTTTGTCAGTGAATTCGACTTGGATGCACCTTCATAAACCCGTTGTATCATGGACTTTCCCTTTAGGTCAATCAATGGTTTTCCGGGAAAACGAGAAGAGGCGTATCTAGCGGGAATGATTCCGAGTACTTTCATTAAAATTTCATTTGTAGTTGTGCGATAAAGTTTCTCGGTGGCTGAATATCTCCAGGTCGACTTGAATATTCTGCATTCAATAAATTGTTGACAATGAAGCTCACTCGGAAGTTTTCGTTGATTTTATAGGCGATGCGCGCATCAAAAACCACATTTCCCTTGTTGTATTTTTGTCTGTATTCTTTGAGTCCCGGAAGGATGTAAACCGTACTATTCACCGCTGGATCCAAGTCTGATTCAAACACGCGGTCGATGTTGCGCATGAAACTATTGTAGCGAGAAGAAACGCCAAAACTCCAGTCTTTGTAGTTGGCTTCAATATCTGCTTTTGCCAAATGTCTAAATCGGTATTTCAACATATTTGTTGTCGTGTCAGAATAGGTTGCAGTGTAGAGGTTGTTATTGTTTAAACTTATCGGATTCATGTAGGTATATCCAAGTAGAGAAATTAATTCTACGTTTCCTAATTTCCCCATTGAATTGAAGGAAAAGTCTAATCCCGAAATTCTCGCTTTCTCTACGTTTTGCGCTTGGAATCCAACCCAATCGCTTACGTTATAATTCCCGCTAGTCAAGAAGGTAATGTCCTCAGGA
>CALQBB020000127.1 GCA_943328715.2 Polynucleobacter meluiroseus
GCCAATAATAGGTGTAAGGTGGAACACCATCACCAACTTGACACCACATGCTGGTCCATTCGCCGAAATCGGCACACACGTTCACTGAATCAAGTGCTTTAATAGTCAATGGTAAGTAATCAATAATCGTTAAGGAAATAGAAGTCGTGTCAAAGGTTCCATCACACGGATTCGGTACAATCACGTTAAAGAATACCGTTTCATTTCCTTCGATGAGTCCATCAAAAATGGCAGAAATACCAATCGTATCCGAAAGAACACCTGCAGGAATAACCAACGTATCATCGATGTATGGATAATCTTCACCGTTTGTCGCAGTTCCGCTTAATAATACTTGAACGATCAGGTTTTCAGTTGCGTCAGTGCGTCCGACAATGAATCCAGCGAAGCCACAGTCTTCAATTAACTGCGTTGGACCAGTCACATCCACTTCAATAGGAAGTTCAACTTGACATGCCACAACGCGGTATCCGAAGGTGCGTATTTTCGTATTGATCAGTATTCCATTTCGGTATTCTTTCACAGCCACGCCAGCCACATAATTCCCGATTAAATTGGGCGTAAAAGCCATCATTCCAGTTTGGGAATTAATCGTGATGTTCGATCCCGTTCCAAACGGCACTAATTCAGTATACGTTGGATTCCAATTCACTGGTGCATAAGGTCCGGGTGTTTCGGGATTTGGAACCACGTTCGCGATGCTTCCTCCCAGCAAGGGAGCCATGAGTTCATAGACTAGGGAGTCCCCATCTGGATCAAACGCTGAATGGTCGAAGTTTAAGGTGTTTTGAGAACAAAGAACAAGCGGTGGATAATTGATGAATCGAGCGCCTTGATTTGGAACATTGATTAATGAAGATCCGGGAATAAATGTCGTCAAAGTAATTCCGTTATTGGAAGGATCCACAATATTGTCGATGTTTCCTGTCCAACAACAACGTTGGTAGGATAAATAATATCCCTCAACGTTAAATGGTAAAGTGATGGTGTCAATGTAAATCGCACGTTCGACACAAATGTCGTTTGGCGGTGTGACACATGGATCATCATAGACAATAGGAAGGATGTTTTGACTGAAAATACTCACGTCATAGGAAGCGTAAATGGTTCCATCCATATAAAATACGGTGTAATTTAACGGAGTATCAAATCCAGTTGCGGAGTTGCAATCGCGGTAAATTTCAATGGTCACTTTGTATTGGTTGTTTCCAAGTGAATCATAGTAAATCTCTCCACCAATGATGTGAGAAGCTTTTGATTCAAAGGAGAATCCAAGACAAAGCAATAGTGTAAGTAAAGGGAGGAGGAGAGAACGGGTCATTTTAAACATAATATTCTTCATTGTAGCCACTTCGGGCCAGTTTTGCACAAATTTACAACTAAAAACTTGATGTCAAGTTCGAACGCTTTTCAAAGAAAGACAACGGACTTATGACGTAGAAAAATCGTATATTAGTTGCACGATGATGAAACGATTTTTACTTCTGGTCCTAAGTTGTGTTTTATTCGTCTTTTCGAATGTGGCTCAAAGCGGCCTGAAAAGTTTAAATCAACTAAACAATCAACTTGCCGAGGCAAAATCTGCAACGGAGCAATTGGATGCAAAAATCGAACTGATTGATTTCTATGCGCAAGTGGATCCAAGAAAATGGAAAATGTCCATTCAGGAATTAATTGTGATCCGAAAACGTTACCCTGAAAGAGAATCCCAACAAAAAATCGATATTATTTTCGCGGAATACTTGCTGAAATCAGGAAACATTGAACGATTTAAACAGGTTTTCTCTACGAAATTATCAACTATTGTCGTTCGATCTAGGGAAGTTCTTTTTCGCCTGAACCGTATACGTTTTGAGTATGAGTTAGCATTGGAAAATTGGCAGGGCGCAAAGAAAACGGCAGATTCAAGTTTGCTATTGTTGCGCAAAAAAAGAAACAATGCGCAATCATCCCTGATTTACCAAGATATTTCGAGATTATACATGAGCAGGTCCATTCGTGATTCTGCTTTCTGGGCCTCTGACCGCGCGATTTCTTTCGCCAAGCGATCCCAAAAAAGGGAAATATTGGTTCAAGCACTTCAAAATCAAGCGCGTAATTATGGTTATTTCTTAGATCTAGAAAGCGCTGTGCAAAAGGAATTACAGGCGATTCGACTAGCGGAGGAATTAGATGTTGACCACTTAAAGATTCATTCGTTCATTGAAATAGCGCTTTATTCTTCCTATGTGGGAAATTGGACAGAAGCGTTGGGCTATTTAAAGCGGGCCTTGCAATTAGCAAGGGAATTTCATGACGATCGTTCGATAGCCATCATTGAATTAAATTTTTCAAAGGTGTATTTACACCAAAATCAAGTGACCTTGGCTTTTTATCATGTTCGAAAAGCACAACGCTCCTTTTTGCAAGAAAAGGATCTTTATCACGTCGCTCAATGTGCTCATTCCATTGGGAATATTGCCACCGTAAAAGGGGATGTTGTCTTGGCAAAAACATCCTATGAACAAGCGATTTCATTTTTCAAAAACGAAAAAATGGAAGCAGATTTAGCCGAAGTTTATCAAGATTTTGGTCAATTGTGCCTTCAAATTGGAGATTTGTCCAAAGCGAAGTATTACTTGGAACTATCCATTAAAAGTGACAATATCGTTCATTCCATCAGTTTAATAGATCGATATAAGTTGCTCTCGATGTTATCCATGAAAAATGGTGATCTGCGTAAAGCCTTAAAATTTCAAAATGATTACATCCAATTTTTAGAGTCCAATTCCATCAAACGAAATGATTCGAAAATTGCGGAGTTGACTTCTAGTAATCTTCGAGAAGAGAGGGAACGCTTAATCGAGGTACAGCAACGGCGCATTGAAAAAGAGAAGAAAGAACAAGAAATTTTGAAGTTACAAAACGACCGCGTTCTATACATCTCATTGATCATCATTTTTGCGATTGTGTTCAGTTTGGTTATTTTGATTTTACGAATGAAACAAGTGCGGTCCCGACAAGAGCAAAGGGAAGCTGAGTTGTCGCAAACCTTATTGCGTACCCAAATGAATCCACATTTCGTGTTTAATGCGATGTCAGTAATTCAAAGTTATATATATGAGAATAATCCAGAAAAGTCTTCTCAGTTTCTGGTGAACTTTTCTCGTTTAATGCGCTTAATCCTTGAGAATTCACCAAAAGAATTCATTCCGATAGAACTAGAATTGGAAATTTTAGATAAATATTTGAGCACGCAAAAAATGCGTTTCGAAAATCGATTCAGCTATGTGCTAAACGTCTCAGAGGATTTGCTTTCCAATAAAGCAATGGTTCCTCCAATGATTACGCAGCCATTTATTGAAAATGCCATTGAGCATGGGCAACTTCATACGGTCAAAGGTGGAGAAATCATCGTGGAAATGAAAGAGGTGAGTGGAAAACTAGAAATCACCATCTCAGACAATGGAGTGGGAAGAAAAAAATCGGCTCAAACGAAAAAAATTCGCACGCACAAAAGTATGGCGATTGATATTACGCGTGAACGTATTGAGATATTAAATAAAAAGTATAAATTTAGTGGAAGTTTGACTTTCAGTGATTTAGACGATAAAAAGGAACAAGGCACCCTCGTTTCGATTGTTCTCCCACTGAAATATGACACCGAAAACTTTTAAAATCAAAACGAATGATAAGAAAAGTACTCATTATCGATGATGAAAAACCAACTCGGGATTTCATTCGAAAAATGCTTGAATCTTTTGATTTAAAGTTAGAAATCTATACAGATGGCGAAAGTGTTCAGTCTGGAATTGAAGCAATTGAGAACCTCAAGCCCGACATTGTCTTGTTGGATATCCAAATGCCTGATGGAAATGGCTTTGATGTTTTAAAAGCGGTATCGAATAAATCTTTTGAGATCATCTTTATTACTGCCTATCAAGAATTTGCGGTGCAAGCCATTAAATTTAGTGCCCTGGACTATATTTTAAAGCCGATTGATGCGGAGGAATTAAAAAATGCGGTGACAAATGCCCTGCAATTGCTATCCCACAAAAAGGACGACCAGCAAATTCAAGCGCTTCAGAATAATATTCAGCCACATTTGAAAAGAAAACTCGTGCTAAAAACACAAGAAAGTATTTTCGTCGTGGAAATTGACGACATCGTTCATTGTGAAGCAGATAAAAACTACACCTTTTTCTATTTGAATGATGGCAAGAAAATCTTGGTGTCAAAAACATTGAAAGACTACGATACCTTGTTGTCCGGACTTCAATTTTTCCGGGTTCATCAGTCCCACTTGATCAATTTGAACTGCGTGGAGCGTTATGACAAACACGACGGAGGTTCGGTAATTTTAAAGGACGGAACAGCCATTCCTCTTTCACCAGCGAAAAAGGAACAGTTCTTTAAAAGCTTAGATCAATTGTAAATTAAGCGAGTGCTTGTGTCAAGTCTGCGATTAAATCATCCGCATCTTCGATTCCAACGCTCAATCTAATCAAGGAGTCAACGACACCACTTTGCTCACGCACATCTTTAGGGATGGA
>CALQBB020000128.1 GCA_943328715.2 Polynucleobacter meluiroseus
CTTACACTGAAATTGACTTCATGAGCCATTCCAAATTGTTGCAAGGTGTCATTTTGAGACTTGTTCGCAATGGGATCGTAGAACTTTTGAATCTGTTGGAAGTTGATTTTGTTTCCATAATTAATCGATGGATTAATCTTGATGGCATTTCCAAATAGTCCGCTTGTTGTTTGGATGGCCATCGATTGAGAAATACCATTCATGAATTGTTGCGAAATACCGTTGAAATCACCAACAGATAATAGTTGATCAGAAAAGTTTGATCTGTTTTGCCCTTCGAGGTTGTAGGTGACCCCTATGCGTTCGATGGTCTTTTTCCAATTCTTATCACTTGTTTTAAACGTATTTTTAAACGGAAAAACACGCGTTAGATTGGCATTCAACACTGGACTCACCAGCGCAATATTTTTTGCGATGGAATTTTGACGCATCGAGATTTTCATACCCATGTTGAAGGGTTTTCCCGGGAATGAACGATTGATATTGATGTCTGAATTGAATGAATTGGTAAAATATTCCGGATTGATTGGATCCAAATTATTTTTTGCCGTGTTATCCGAAATGAAATTTACATTCGATGAAAAGCTCCAAAATGGATTCGACTTCGGTGCTTTTCGGTGGGACCATTGAACGCTCAGTTTATTGTTTTTATCCTTCGTTGGGAATCCTAAATTAAATTGCTGAAATCCAACGGAAAGGCGACCAGAGAACCCATAACGTTTCGAGTAATCTAGGTCGTTTCGTAAGCCCCAGGATCCTCGGCTATACAAGTTTGCGTAAACTGCTGTTTGGAGGTTGTCGTTGATTGGAATATAGTAGCCTAGGTTTTGGATACCAAAACCGTAATTCGACAAAGGAACAAACTCCGGGAAGAGCAGTCCATTCGTTTTTTGTTCTTTTGTTGGAATAAACGCGAAGGGCAATCCGAGCGGTGTTGGAATGCCATTCACCCATAGATTCATTGGTCCGGTGACTATGCGTTCGTTTGGAACAATCACTCCTTTACTCAATTGAAAATGGTAATGCGGTTCATCCAAATCACAGGTAGTCAATCTTCCTTTCAGCAAATGGATTTCTTCGTTCGGATGTCGTTTCGCTGTTTCCATATGGAAATAAAACTCATCCTGCTTGATGGCTAATTCTTCTAAAAATCCTTTTTTTGTTTTCGTATTGTACTTCAAGGTGTGGCAAGTCACTGATTCTCCTCCATCGGTGAACACCGGGAACTCTACTTTAGTGCTGTCTTTATCGTAACGGTACTTTGCCCAAATTTCGTTCGCGTTTAGATCCAGTAAAATATATCCTGCCGTGATCAGTAATCCTTCCATTTCGACCCTTGCGTTTCCGTATAAATGGACTTGTTTTTTGTCCACATCGTTGAAAATTCGTTCATCCGCCGAATAGGTGATGATATTCTGCATGCTTGAGTCATTGACAAACAAGGTGTCCTGGGCTGTAACCACAGACAAATTGCACATTATTAACAATGTGACGAAGAAAAGTTGTTGTATCAATGTTCTTTTGGTCAAAGTTGGCTCTTAATTTTGTCGAATGCGCCTTAAACGTACAAAGCTACCAAAATTCAAGTTGTTTGAGAAAAACGAACAAAAACTCCATTTATTTGCTTGGATGGTTCTTTTTCTTGTGTCCCTAAATTCCTACGGACAAAGTCCAACAAAACACGGCATCAAAACCGTTGTCATTGATGCTGGTCATGGAGGAAAGGATCCAGGTTGCCACGGTTCGTTCGCTCATGAGAAGATTGTTTGTTTAGAAATGGCCTTAAAACTCGGCGCGAAAATTAAAGCGAAATACCCAGAGATTAATGTCGTTTACACTCGCACTACCGATGTTTTTGTTGAGTTAATTGACCGAGCAAACATCGCAAATAAAGCAAATGCCGATTTATTTATCTGTATACATGCCAATGCAGGAAGTAGTTCCGCCTATGGAACAGAAACTTATGTCTTAGGATTACATAGAACAGAGGCTCAGCAAAGAGTCATGGAACGAGAGAACTCCATTATTGCTTTGGAAGATGATAAAGGAGCCAAATACAAGGACTTTGACTTATCACCGGATGCCATCATTCAATTGCAGCTTCAAGGATCCGTCTACTTGAATCATTCCATCGAATTTGCCGAATATTTACAAAAGGAATTTAAGAAAATTGGACGGTACGATCGTGGGGTGAAGCAAGCTGGATTTTTAGTACTCTATAAAACGACGATGCCAAGTGTTCTTATTGAAACGGGGTTTTTACCGAATCCAACGGAAGAAAAATTCATTGGTTCTTCTGACGGACAAGAAAAAATGTCCTCCGCTATGTTCCGAGCTTTTGAGAATTACAAAAGTCAAATGGAAGGGAAACCGTCTAACAATAGTCAAGTAGAGGTTATCGAAAAAACCCCGGATCCAAAACCAAAAGAACAGATCAGCCAAGTAGCCGATTCATCCGGACTCGTATTCCGTGTTCAAATCGAAACGTCCGATCGAAAAGTCGCTTTAAATTCCGCCCGTTTCAAAGGACTTGAGGTCTATGAATATGAAGAAAATAGCATTTTCAAGTATTGTACTGGAACCTTCAAAAATGATTTAGCAGGTGCAAAAAACTACAAGAACGAACTCATTGAAAAAGGATTTAATCATGCTTTCGTTGCAGCCTTCCTCAATGGAGAACGAATTAGTATCGAAAAAGCTATTAAATTAGCAGAAAAAAAGTAGTTTGAAGTTCACAAAAGAAATTAAAGCCGCCCTTATTGCGATCGCATCCATTGCCATTTTGTATGCTGGAATCAACTTCCTAAAAGGGAATAGTTTTCTAGGCGGAGACACTGAATACAGCTCCTATTTCCCTAATACTGGGTCAATTATGGTGTCTAGTAATGTTACTTTAAATGGAGTGACTGTTGGTAAAGTAACCGGTATTCAATCCATGCCAAATGGATCCATCAACAAGAAAGTGAGAATGACCTTTAACATCCAAGAAAAGGGAATTCGCTTGCCAAAAGGTTCATTTGTTGAAATTGGCTCCCTAGATTTTATAAATAAATGTTTAATAATTCACACACCTGAAGACATTTCTAAAGGCTATTACAAAGCCAATAGTGTCATTCCAGGAAAAGTTTCCATTGACATGGTTACGCAGGTAAAAGCATACGCTGATCCAATTTCGCAAAGACTTCAGAAAATGATGGGTTCCATCGATCGAATGGTTATTTCATTATCCTCTTTTTGGGACACAACTGCCACATCAGAGATTGAAGGTAGTTTGAAAGAAGTGAAGATTACCATTAAACGACTAGGACGTGTAGCAAACGAAATCGAAGGATTTGTTGCAGCTGAACGCGCGCAATTCACTAAAATCATGGCGAATGTGGAATCCATTACACTAAACATCCGACGTAGCAATGATGAGTTGTCTAAGATTATTGGAAATACACGCAAAATTACAGACGACTTTGTTAGCGCTGACTTCAAGTCCATATTGTTAGATGCACAGACGACAGTCAAAAAATTAAATCTGGTCTTAGAAGATGTCGAGAATGGACATGGAACACTTGGGAAACTTATTCATGACGAAAAACTGTACAACGAGTTAGTTGACACCAATAATGACCTTCAAAATCTTGTGACTGATCTTCAAGCAAATCCAAACAGATACATTCATTTCTCTGTGTTCGGCAAGAAATCAGAAGGACTTATTTTAAGTGAAAAAGAAGAAGTGAAATTCAAAAAATGGTTAGATACCATTCCAGATTAATTTAAACGTTCATGGAAATTATATTATTTGCCATTCTTTTAAGCGCGGGAGTCGGATTCTTCGCGTACAACGCATGGAAAGTGCGCTACAACATTTTACTTGGACAAGACATTGACCGCTCCGACCGCAAAGGAGAACGTTTAAAAACCATGATTTTGGTTGCTTTTGGACAAAAGAAAATGTTCTCTAGACCCATTCCTGCATTGTTGCATTTAGCGCTTTATGTAGCTTTTATCATCACCCAAATCGAACTCATCGAAATTGCCATTGATGGATTAAGTGGACATCACCGATTCTTTTATTTCAAACTGGGTGGATTCTATACCTTCATGATCAGTTTCATTGAAATCCTCTCGGTATTGGCATTTGTTGCCACGTTGGCGTTCTTAATTCGAAGAAACTTATTGAAACTTCCTCGTTTCACCATGAAGGAACTCATCGGTTGGCCTACGAAAGATGCGAACCTTATTTTGCTCATGGAAATTGTGTTGATTTGCTGTATTTTCAGCATGAACGGTGCAGATGAAGTATTGTACAGCCGTGGCGGTTCTCATGTTGAATTTGCAAAAGGTCACTACGATTTCGCGATCTCTTCATGGATGGGTCCATTGTTCTTCCAAAACTTTAGCATCGATGCACTTCACGTCATTGAATGCATGGGTTGGTGGGGACACATTTTGATGGTCTTTGCGTTTTTGAACTACCTGCCCTACTCTAAACATTTCCATATTTTGTTGGCTTTCC
>CALQBB020000129.1 GCA_943328715.2 Polynucleobacter meluiroseus
AGCGATAACAACTCCTTCGACTTCAGGAAATAGTTTGTCTTATGCAGGTTTGCAAGCGTCGGTTGGAAATCGAATTAACTTGACATCTACGGGAACAGAGGATATTAATAAAGTATTTATTCCAACGGGAACAACTGCTTATATGTCGTTTTTATTGAATGTTCAAAATACAACAGGATTGACAACAGCAGGTGCTTATTTTACAGGTTTTGGTGGGTCATCCGGAACAGCCACAATCAGTATTTATTTCCCGCGTATTTTCATAAAATCAGGAACAACACCTGGAACCTTTCAAGTGGGAATATTAAACACATCGGGAGGTACTGGAGCGGCTGCAACTTACGTTTCAACAGAATTCACACCAGGTACAACCTTGTTTATAGTCGCAAAAGTATCTGCTCCAGCAGTTGCTGGGGTGATTACTTCTTCTCTGTGGGTGAATCCAATTCCCGGAGGAGCAGAAACAACTGCTGCAGTAACGAATGCTGCAGGAACAAGTACTTGGTCAGCAAATGGCGTTCAATCGGTTATTTTGCGTCAAGCAGCTGGGACAGGAAATCTAGAAGTAGATGAAATCCGTGCAGGAACAACTTGGGCGGCAGTAACACCGGCAGCGGCGGCATCTTGTGTAAGCTACAATACCATAACAACGACAGCATGTTCTTCTTACACATTAAATACACAAACATATAGCACATCAGGAACATACATTCAAACCTTAGCAAATGCGAATGCTGCGGGATGTGACTCTATCATCAACTTAAACCTGACCATCAACAATACCAATGGTTCAACCTTGAACATTACCAACTGTGGTCCATATACCTTAAACAACCAAACATATAGCGCTTCAGGTGCTTACACGCAATTAACTCAAAATATAGCGGGTTGTGACAGTACAATCACATTGAATTTAACCATTGTTGGTTCCTTGACTTATTATCAAGATTTAGACAACGACGGTTATGGAAACGCAGCGGTTTCTCAAACGGGTTGTGCAGCCGTTCCTGGTTATGTAACGAATAGTTCTGATTGCAATGACAACAATAACGCTGTTTATCCCGGAGCTATTGATATTGCAGGAAACGGAATTGACGAAGATTGTAATGGTTTTGATGCACCGTTACAATTGGGTATTTACCAATTTACGGGCACCTTAGATTGCGCAACACAAGATGTGGCTGCTACCAATACCAGTGCGAGTTGGACCTTCTCTGACTTTGCATCTCAAGGTAATGTATGTGCATCAGGAGGAGGTATTTTTAACCGTAGTGATTGGAATCAAACATCATTTATAAACCTGAATCAATATAACGAGTTTTCCATTACTGGTGCAAACTGTACCAATTTGAATTTGTCAAAATTAGCGTTAAATCACCGAACGAGTTCAACGGGCGGAACACCAACAATTTTTGTACGTTCAAGTCTAGATAATTTTGGATCAGACATTGACACTATTGCATCTTCTT
This sequence comes from Polynucleobacter meluiroseus, assembly GCA_943328715.2. GTDB lineage: Bacteria > Bacteroidota > Bacteroidia > Flavobacteriales_D > Crocinitomicaceae > UBA952. The sequence continues at coordinate 1,470 of CALQBB020000129.1, forward strand.
GGAATGGCAACGTCTTACTTACGGACACAATCAGTCTTCCTGCTACTTTTGCCAACTTAAGTTCAGTTACTTTCCGATTTTATGTCATCAACCAAGCAACTTCTGGCTCAACCTTACGTATGGACAACGTTTCTTTGTGGGGGAATACGATTTCAGTTACACCAACTTTGTTTTACGCTGATGCGGACAATGATGGTTTTGGAGATTTAACCAATGATTCACTTTCTTGTTCAACTCCAGCTGGTTACGTAGCAAACAGCACTGATTGCAACGATGCAGATGCAGCGATTAATCCAAATACGGTTTGGTACATGGACATGGACGGAGATTTACAAGGAGATTTAATGAGTACGTTCACCGGATGTACGCCTCCAAGTGGATACGTGTTGAACTCAGGCGACTGTGACGATACGAATCCAACAGTTGCCGCGCCAACGATGTATTATGTGGATGCAGACAACGATGGATTCGGAGATGATGCCACTGGAATATTAACGTGTATTCAGCCGGCAAATACCGTGACAATCGGTGGTGACTGTGACGACGCGAACAATACCATTTTTCCAGGTGCAACAGAAATCTGTGACGGATTCGATAACAACTGTAATGGTACAAACGACGAAGGATTAATCTTCAATACCTACTATTTAGATTCAGATAACGATCAATATGGTGCAGGTATTGGATTGGTTTCTTGTGAAGCAATTCCACTTCCAGGATACGTATTGGTGAACGGTGACTGTGATGACACGAATCCAAATGTGTATCCAGGTGCAACTGAGATTTTAGCGAATGACATCGATGAAAACTGTGATGGAGTAGATGGATACCTTGGATTAACAGATGTAACATTCACAAACGTGAGTCTTGTGCCGAATCCTTCAAACGGATCATTTGCCATCCAATTGGATGCAGAAATGTCAGATGTGAACATTCAAATTACCGACATGAGTGGAAAAGTATTATTCCATTCCATCATGAGCGGTTCCATTCTTGAATTGACACAAACACACTTGAAAGCAGGTACGTATTTAGTGAATATTCAATTGAACCAACAACGTGAAATTCTTCGCTTGGTGATTCAATAAATACTATCTTAAGATTATTGAAATAGAAAAAGGCCGAAAGGCCTTTTTTTTGTAACTTGTTGTTCCGTTTTTCGTCTAACTTTACACAAATATTTATACCGTTTATTTATGTTTAAATCTATTTTCTCAGCGCTAATATTCGTGATTTCCAGCAACGTGTTTGCTCAAGATTATTGGCAACAAGAAGTCAATTACACCATTCAAGTAAGACTGAACGATAACAATCATACCTTAAGTGGTTTTGAGGTTTTCGAATACGTAAATAACTCCCCAAATACACTAGATCGCATTTACATGCATGTTTGGCCGAATGCCTATAAAGATGGAAGTTCAGCTTTGGCAAAACAATTGTACCGTCAAGGTGATGGCAAATTGACCTTGGCAAAGGAGGAAGACCGTGGATTCATCGATTCCTTGAATTTTAAGTCCGAGGGAACACCGTTGAAATGGGAATACGATGCGGAGAATCCGGATATCTGTGTGATTTACCTGAATACACCGTTGCGCAATGGAGACCGCGTGCGCATCACCACACCGTTCAAAGTGAAAATTCCTTCCGGTGAGATTTCACGCATGGGACACATCGGACAATCCTACCAAATTACGCAGTGGTATCCCAAGCCAGCAGTTTATGACAAAAATGGGTGGAATGCGATTCCGTATTTGAACCAAGGGGAATTCTATTCTGAGTATGGTTCTTACGATGTGAGCATCACGTTACCTAAAAATTACATCGTCGGTGCAACGGGTGACTTGCAAACAAAAAGTGAAGTAGCGTTTATGGATGAGCAGGTGAAATTAACGGGAGAGAAAATCGAATCATGGATAAGTAACATGGAAAAAGAAAAGAAAGGTTCTTTCCCTGAATCTTCTTCGGAAATGAAAACCATTCGATATACACAAAGTCAAGTGCATGATTTTGCATGGTTTGCGGACAAACGTTATGGTGTTTTGAAAGGAGAAGTGGAATTACCTCATTCTAAACGAAAAGTGACTTCATGGGCTTTGTTTACGCCTCAAAATGCAAAATATTGGAAACATGCCATCGAATACATCAACGATGGAACGTATTATTATTCCCTGTGGAATGGAGATTATCCATACAACCAAGTTACCGCGGTAGATGGAACAATCAGTGCGGGTGGTGGAATGGAATACCCAAACGTAACGGTGATTGGCAATTCGAGTTCGAAAGAGGAATTAGAAGTGGTGATTGTTCACGAAGTCGGACACAACTGGTTTTATGGAATTCTCGGTTCCAACGAGCGTGTGCACGGATGGATGGATGAAGGAATGAATACCCTGAACGAAATGCGCTACATGCAAACGAAGTATCCAAACAATACGCGTTTCTCTGATATGATCCTAAACGGACGTTTCCATTTGGAGGATTTGGATCATCATGATTCTGGCGACATCACTTATTCAACGGTAGCATCCCTTGGATTGGATCAACCGATCGAAACACATTCAGATCAGTTTACGAGCATTAACTACGGTGGTATCATGTACCAAAAAACGGGGCTGATTTTCTTTTACTTGAAAGATTATTTGGGTGAAGAAAAATTCAACGACGCCATGTCGGCTTATTTCGAAGCGTGGAAATTTAAACATCCACAACCGGAGGACATGCGCAAAGTACTCGAAACAACATCCGGAAAAGACCTTTCCTGGTTGTTCGATGATTTAATACAAACGACCAATCACGTAGATTACAAGTTGAAAAATGTTGGAATTGGCAAACAGGGAGCTGTGGTTCGCGTGAAAAATGTCGGACAAGTGAACGGTCCAATTGAAATCAATGTGTTTGCGAAGGATCAACTCGTGGAAACACATTGGTTAGAGCCTGGACAAACAGCTGCGACCTTGAAAACGCCGTTCAAGGACATTCAAAAAGTCATCATCGACGAGTCTAAGGATATTCCAGAATTGAACCGTAACAAC
>CALQBB020000130.1 GCA_943328715.2 Polynucleobacter meluiroseus
GAATTTCCAATAGAATACGTTGAGTTATCTGAAGAAGGCCTATTGATTTTTCATTTTTCGATTTCCAATCAACCACATGTTTTTTTATTGAACGAAGTAAGTAAAACGATCACTTGGGAGTCGGAGTGGGGACATTGGAAGGAAAAATACTTTTATAAATAAATCGGTTACCTTAAATTTTGGTCCGTACCTCTCGTATTAACGCTATTTCAAAATGATTTGGTGAGAGTCTGACCCGAAATATGACGTTAAAGATGTACTTGGAAATCAATGTCACATCGAAGTCTTGGTCGGAAAACTAGGTGAAAACAACACCTTTAATTCTCCATCAAATTCTTGGACAGCCTATTCAACACGGTCCATTCGTCATGAACACCAAAGAAGAAATCTACCAAGCTTTCGAAGACTACCAGAAAACACAATTTGGTGGATGGCCATGGTCCCGCTATGACCAAGTACACGATGTTTCGGAAGGACGCTTTGCGAAGCACGCCGATGGAAGTATAGAGAAACCGAAGGTCTAGGGAATTTCATTTGTCCTTGAAAGACTTCTGGAGCAAAGATTCAAGAAGATTTAATCAGCTAATTTTCGTAAGTTTATTCTTTATAAGAATTTGCTCATGAATAAATATACCTTAAGTTTTCTCCTTTTTCTTGTTCCTTTACTTTCCATCCACGCGCAAGTCGCCGATTGGATTGATGCAAAACCTGGAATGGGAATAGATGTTGCTATCGATCAATTTCATGATAGTTATACCTGTGGTCAGATTGTTGGCTTAAACAATCAAATTGGAACGTCAATTGTGAATAGCAATGGACTTCAAGATGTTGTCGTTCAGAAACATGCATCTAATGGTTCGCTTTTGTGGGTGACCCATTTTGGCGGTGCGGGAAGTGATTATTCAGCTAAAATTGTTTTTGATGGACAAAATGCGGTCTGGGTTGTAGGACATTTTCAGCAAACCATGACTGTAGGTTCATTTACGCTCGTTTCTGGAGGTGGATCAGATGTCTTTATTGTCAAATTGGACGCAAGTAATGGTGCGGTGTTAATGGCGAAAAAAGGCGGTGGAAGCACGAATGATTACGCCATGGATTTAAGTCTTGGTACAAACGGAAATTTGTTTTTTACCGGTAATTATAATGGTTCCTTTGTTTTTCCTGGTGCAAATATCAGCTCAAGTGGAAATGGTCACGCCTTTGTTTTGGAAATCGATTTAGCTGGAAATCCAGTGCAGTCTTTTGGAATAACAGGAGGCGTTTCTATTTACACGCATACGACGGACATTTTTGGAAATATTTATGTCGGTGGATTTTCAACTTCGACGAATATTGGATTTAATGGAACAACTCAATCCATGAGCGGACAAAACCACTTTATTGCCAAGTTCAATGCGATGGGTGTTTTTCAATATAAAACGTCATCCTCCTTTAATGGAGAGGTTTATGGTTTGTGTGCTGATTCCACAGGAAGTATTTATTTTACAGGGAACTTTGACACTCAAGCGAGTTTTGGATCCATTTCCTTGACCAATGGCGCGAATGATAATGCGCTTCTTGTTAAAATAAACAACAGCGGAAATTATTCATGGGCAAAGTCCTTCGGTGGAAATGGCAATGATCAAGGCTATGATTTGAAATGTAAAGGAAATGGTCAATTGTTTTTGACGGGAGTTTATTCAGGGAACATCACTTTTGGTACCATTCCGTTATCTGGAGGTTCGAATTTTAGGGCATATTTAGCTGAAATTGATTCGAGTGGTGTGGTTACATCCGTTATTCCGGGCTCTTCATCTAATTCCATGGTTATTTCGAATGCGCTTTCACTATCCGGCGATGATATTTATTTGACTGGCATTGGGTCAGGATTGATGAATATGGCAGGACAAACGTGCCTTATTTCAGAATCATTTTTGGTAAAGATTGCAGGGAATGCGAATGCGATGAATGGAAAAGTATACTTGGATGTGAATAGTAATGCCTCACTTGATCCAACGGAAATAGGTTTACCGAATGTCCTGTTGCAACTGACAAATGGTTCTTTCCAAGCACTGTCAGCAAATTCAGGTCTATATGAACTCTATTCTACCGCAGGGAGTTACTCGGTGAGTATGCCGAATGTTCCACTTTACCATAGTTTAAGCACTGCACCTACGCAATCCGCGGTTTTTTCTGGACTTGGAAATGTAGATTCATTGAATCATTTTGGACTTGTTCCCATGCCTAATATGCCTGATTTGCGCGTGACGCTGACACCTCTTACTGCGCCAAAAGCGGGATATGTTTTAGCTTATTTATTGACCTATAAAAATATTGGGACCGTTGCACAAAACGCTACCGTATTCTTTACTTCTCCTTCAGGAATTAATTTCCTTTCAGCTTCTCCTGTGCAAAGCGCTCAAACAGGTGGGAATGTCGAGTGGCAATTGGGAATGTTGCAGCCAGGACAACAAGGAGATATTTACGTTCAGTATAACATTCCTGTTGGAACACCAATTGGTTTTCCGCTTTCGTCCCAAGCACAAATTACGCCAGTTATTGGTGATTTAACCATCAATGATAATAGTTCCCAAAGTCAAATTCAAGTGGTTGGACCCTATGATCCGAACATTAAATTAGTGGATAAAGATACGCTCTACAATATCTCCGCTTCGGATTGGCTGGAATACACCGTTCACTTTCAAAATGTAGGGACAGACACCGCTTATAATGTTGTGATCGTGGACACCATTTCTACGCTATTAGATTTGGGTTCTTTTGAGCTGTTATCCATGAGTCATCAACCACTCGAAGTAAGTTTTGACCAACGCGTATTGACCTTACGTTTTAATCAAATCATGTTGCCTGATAGTACGACCAATCAAGTTGGTTCGAATGGATTTGTGAAATTCCGAATGAAACATCCATCGTCCTTACCTTTTCTCACGGAAATTGAAAATTTCGTCGATATTTACTTCGATTTTAACGATGCCATCCGCACAAATACGGCGACTACCGTTCATTTGGACTCCACACTTTCTGGAATTTTCACCCTCGATCAACAGGAGTCTTTTGTCATCTATCCGAATCCAACGAATGCTGATTTAACCATTAAATGGAATCAAAAAGAGAACGAGTCAGCACAATTGATGATCAGTGATTTAAGTGGCAGAATACTGCAGGTAAGCACACTAACGGGTAAAGAAAACAAATTGAATACCGAATCTTTAAAACCAGGTATTTATAACCTTCAAGTGCTAATGAATGGTCGTCAGAGTAGTCAAAGGTTTATAAAATTGTAGGTTTATTTTGTCATTATTTCAACAGTTCCCCCCTCCTAAATCCCGATGGAGTCAACTGTTTTATTTGGAGAAATCAATTCAAACTTGACTGAGTTATATGTAATTTCAAAAGGGCGCTGCGCGAAGCACGCCGATGGGAGTGTGGATAAACAGATGTGTGTAGGGGTTTCAAATTCTACATATTACTCCTAAACATTTTTTTCCATTAAGTTGTTTGTACATTATTAACATGATTAATACTTAGTATATGATCTCAGCTTCCCTCATCTTTAACATCCTTGTTCTTATTCCTGTTTGTTTGACCCTGCTATTTAATTTTGAAAAAATGCAAGATGTCGCGGGAGTATTTACCCCGGCGCGCGGAATTCTTTTAGCGATATACGTAAGTATATTGTTAGCCTCAAGTTTCTTGTTGTTCTTTATGGATACAAAACTTGCATTTGCTCTGTTTTCGATTCAAATCGTTTACAAGGTCTTGACCCCGTTTACCGTGAAGTCAATTAAAAATCCAATCGTCATTTCGAACTTGGTGATCGCTACTTTTCATATGGTCACCGTCATCACAATGATGAAATCCGGATCGCTTCACTTTGATTTTTAAAATGGAAAAACGAGTTCAAACCCTCCTAAATCCCGACGGAGTCAACTGTTTTTTTCTTAAAAACACGCGGTTAAAATAACTCAAGGACTCAAAGCCACAATCGTGTGCAATTTTGCTGACAGTGTCTTCGGAAGAGATCAAAAGGTGACAGGCTTCGTTGATGCGCAAATCGTTTAGGTAATCCGAGAAGGTGGTGCTAGTCGCTTTCTTGAAGAACTTGCAGAAATTGCTTTCGGTCATAAAGACAAGCTCGGAAACTTGCTTCAGTGAAATGGACTCCGAATAATGGTTTTGGATGTACGTGCAAACTTTGTTGATGCGCGTTTCGAACTTCTTGGAAATCACGTTGTGGTAGGAATCCAAACACAAGTTTGTGGCTGGTTTTTCTGTGAGATCTTGCAATAGGGATAAAAGCAACAGGACGCTTTCCAGTTCTTTCGTTTCGACAAGTAAGCGAAGTTTTTCGACAAACGCAGTATCCGAATCGAAACGAATTCCTTTTGCTGATTTCGCTAACAGTTCCTTGATGGACTGACCTTCACTCAACCTTAAAAAGGGTTCGATGAATTCGCTGGAAAATTGAATGACAATCGCTTCGGA
>CALQBB020000131.1 GCA_943328715.2 Polynucleobacter meluiroseus
AAGATTTAATCTTGTTATTGTCGGAACAAATGGTGTATGCAAAGGTGCGAAAGGAATTTTCAGAAAAATTAGGGAGGATTATCACAAGATAACATGTTGAGTGCAACACTTTTTCATATTGGTCCATACAAAATTTGCTTTTGGAATCTAGTGTTCTTAACACTCATTTTTCTGGCAGCTGCAATTTTGCGTCGAATTGTTCACCGTTTGTTGAAGCGTTATGTGAAAACGACACACATTAACCTTGAAGGAAGACAACTCGCTTGGTTGAAGTTATTGAGTCAGAGTGTATACTTGTTAGCGATTTACATCGCTGTCTTGAGTTTTAAGTTTAATAACTACAATGTCACATTCAAGAAATTCCTCACGTATAAATTCATTGATTTAGGAACGATTAAAATTGATTTCGCTGATTTGTTAATTATCGTTTCTGTCTTCTTCGGTGCACGTATACTTGTGAACTTAAGTAAGTTGTATATTGGACGGAAATTCAAGCGAAACACGAATTATGATCCGGCATCGGAATATGTTTATATTCAAATCGCGAAATACGTTATTTACGTATTTTCCATCCTTTTTTGTTTTCAGTTATTAAACATTGATTTAGTCATTATCCTCACGAGTTCCGTCGGACTCCTAGTCGGAATTGGATTGGGTTTGCAAGATGTGTTTAAAGATATGATTGGTGGAGTAGTTTTATTAGTAGAAGGAAATTTGAGGGTAGGAGACATCGTTGAAATTCACGGATCATCAAAAAGCTCACAGAAATCTTCGGACGCCATCGTTGCAAAAATCCTGAAAATTAGTGTTCGAACGACTCAAATTCAAACACGTGAAGGAAATGTATTGATTATTCCAAATACACGATTAACTCAAGATAATGTTGAAAATTGGAGTCATGGTTCTGAATTAACACGTTTTAAAATTAACGTAACGGTGGATTTTGGTGCGGATACAGAATTAATTAAACGTTTGTTAGTTCAAGCCGCAATGGCACATCCAAAAGTTAAAAAAAATCATCCGGTATTTGTGAGCTTGGCAGATTTCGGAGAAAATGGTTTAGGCTTAGAATTGATTTTTTGGGCAGACCATAGTTGGGATATCGATATTTACAAGTCGGAAATTCGTTTTGAAATAGACAGATTATTTAGAGAATATAAAATTGCTATTCCATATCCGCACAGAACGATAAGTCAATCTAAATTAGTCTCTGAGTAAGTGCAGATAACGCTGAATGGTATTTTCAATTCCAAGGTATAACGCGTCTGAAATCAGTGCATGTCCGATGGAAACTTCGTCCAATTGACAAACAGATTGCTTAAAATACCTTACGTTTTCTTGACTTAAATCGTGTCCAGCATTAATCTCTAATCCAATCGAAACAGCGAACTCAATAGCTTCGATGTACTGTTTAATTGCAGTGACAGGAGCATTACCAAATGCCTCCGCATATGGACCAGTGTAAAGTTCGATGCGATCTGCTCCGGCTTTTTTCGCCAGTTCAATCCAATGTTTGTTAGGTTCTATAAAAAGGGAGGTTCGGACGCCATGCGAAGAAATCTCCTTAAGCGTTTCACTCAAAAAGGATTGGTGTTTCTCTGTGTCCCATCCCGCATTTGAAGTGAGGACATCCGGTCCATCTGGAACCAAGGTTGCTTGAGCTGGACGTATATCAGAAATAAGCGTCATATAACGGCTATCTGGATATCCTTCGATGTTATACTCCGTCGTAACAACTTTCGCAAGGTCATAGGTGTCTTGTGTGGTGATGTGACGTTGATCTGGACGCGGGTGCACCGTAATTCCTTGCGCGCCAAAACGTTCGCAGTCGATAGCGAATTGAACGACATTCGGCATTTGTCCGCCTCGAGCGTTTCGAAGCGTCGCAATTTTATTGATGTTCACACTTAGTCTTGTCATGGCACAAATTTTGACACACAAAAGTAAGAACTCTGAAAGGATTTTACTACTTTGGCGACGCGTATGAGAGCAATTGATTTAATAACGGACGAAATACCACCTCTAATCCATACAGATTCAGGTGAAAAGGCATTGAGTTGGATGGAGGAATTTAAGGTTTCTCACCTTCCGGTGCTTAAAAACGGCAACTTCGTTGGTGTTGTTTCGGAATCAGATATTCTCGATCACCTCAATTTAGATGAAAATTTAGATGATTTATTTCAGCATTTGCCACGTCCATTTATCTTTGGTCAAGCGCACATGTACGATGTCATAGCCAAAATGGCAGAGTTTAAATTAAGTGTCATTCCCATTTTAGATCAACAGGAAAATTACCTCGGATGCTGCAGTGTGTATCATGTGATGACACTTTTAGCGAATACAGGGAGCATCAAGGAAAACGGTGGAATTCTTGTTTTAGAGATGAATGCAAGTGATTACACTTTGTCCCAAATCGCTCAAATTGTCGAAAGCAACAATGCTCGCATTTTAAGTGTTTTCATAACGTCACACCTAGATTCAACAAAAATTGATGTGACCTTAAAAGTGAACAGCTACGATTTAACGAGTATTATTCGGACATTTGAGCGCTACGATTACCTGGTAAAAACATCGTTCCGAGATGGACATGGTGATGAAGATATGCAATGGAGATATGATACGTTAATGCAATACTTAAAATTGTAAGCATGAAAGTAGCCATCTACGGTAGAAAGATAAATAAGCAATCAAGTGCATTCTTCTTGGAAGTATTAAAGCACATTGATGATTTTGGTTGGAAAGCAGTTTTGGAAGAGGAGCTGAAGGAACAATTAGTAGCGAAGGCTGGAATTTCCACAAACTATGAAACGTTCAATAATCACAAAGATTTTCATGCCGGACTCGATTTATTAATCAGTCTTGGCGGTGATGGTACCTTTTTAAGAGCGGTTTCCTATATTCGGGATTCAGGTGTTCCGATTATGGGAATTAATACGGGAAGACTCGGATTCCTTTCCAACATCTCAAAAGACCATATTTACGATAAATTAGCCCAGGTTAGGAACAAGCAATTCGAATTTCAGAAGCGTTCTTTATTGCGCGTTTCGACAGTGGATGACGTTTTTGGTGAAGATAATTTTGCTTTGAATGAACTGACCCTACAGAAAAAAGATACGTCCTCCATGGTGACTGTTCATGCTTATTTGGATAAGAAATTCTTGAATTCTTATTGGGCGGATGGACTCATTGTTGCGACACCAACAGGCTCTACAGCTTATAGTCTTAGTTGCGGTGGGCCAATCATAACACCTGGATGTCAAGTACATATATTAACTCCAATCGCACCTCACAACTTGAATGTTCGGCCGGTAGTAGTGCCCGATCACATGCCGATCACCTTGAGTGTTGAGGGAAGAGATCGTAGCTACTTACTTAGCTTGGACGGCGTTTCAAAACACATCAAACAAGGTGAAGATGTTATAGTGACGAAGGCGGAATTTATGATAAATGTTGTTAAATTTGAGGATAATAACTTCCTCGATACCATTAGAAATAAAATGCTTTGGGGAATTGATACCCGTAATTAATAATAATAAAAATGATGAAAAAAACCATGGCGATTGCCGCATTGATGTTTAGCGTTACTGCGAATGCACAATTAACAAAAGTTGACTCCGTAAGCTACTTGGTAGGGATGAATATTGGAGCAAGTATTATGAAGGATTTTAGTGAAGCAAATGTATCCTTGTTGATCAAAGGATTGCAAGATGCCATGACGAAACAAGCTCCTATGTGTTCGGATCCTGGAAATGAAATGTTGAATAATTTCTTTCAACAGAAACAACAAGCCATGCAGGCACAAGAAGAAATGAACAATATGGCTTATAAACAAGTGGGTGAGGAGTTTTTAGCGAAAAACGCGAAAAGAAAAGGAGTGACCGTTACTGCTTCTGGGTTGCAATACGAAGTATTGAAAGAAGGAAAAGGCGAGCAACCTACAGCTACGTCAAAAGTAAAAGTGCATTACCATGGAACAACACCTGAAGGCGTTGTATTTGATAGTTCTGTTGAACGTGGAGAACCAATTTCTTTTGGGTTGGATCAGGTAATCAAAGGTTGGACAGAAGGTGTTCAATTAATGAAAGTTGGTGCTAAATACCGCTTTTACATCCCTCAGGAATTAGCATACGGTCCAAGTTCGCCGTCACCTACGATTAAGGCCTACATGCCATTGGTATTTGAAGTAGAATTAATTGAAATTGAAAAGTAAGATGAGAAAAGTAATTTTAAGTTTTGGACTAGTAGCCTCAACAATCTTGACTGCATTTGGTCAAGGACAAACGGAAGTGGCAGACGGAATGTATGCGGTTTTTAACACGACCAAAGGAGTAATCGTTTGTGAGTTAGAGTACAAATTGACACCAATGACTGTTGCGAACTTCGTAGGATTAGCGGAGGGAAAGAATTTCAAGGTAGACAATGT
>CALQBB020000132.1 GCA_943328715.2 Polynucleobacter meluiroseus
TGTCCGCCTTGGGCTTTGTGGACGGTCACGGCATGAGCGTATTTCACTTGCAAGGCATTGAAATAAGGCGACTTCATGATTTTCTGATACCGTTTTGATTTCACTTTCTCATCTGAAAAATCTTTCTCTATTGCATAAAACAATTGACTCAACTTGTCGCGCTTTAAATTGGGTGATTCCTCTGTCAGACTAGCCGTATGAACAATGACTGTCACGCTAGGCACTTCCGGATAATCAACGAAGGACAAATCGAGATGTACAAATTCAAATCCATATTGCTGTTCAACTTTTCGTACGCGTTCTACCTTGGCTAATTCGCCGTTCGCGATGAATCCCATCACAGAAATCGGATCCAACCAAAAATAATTGTTCTTGACAATCATCAGAAGATCACCTCTTTCCAAAACATCTTCCCGATAGAACAAGCGCTGTCGTATTTCCTGGTTCCACTGGTTCGCTCGTTTATTGGAAAGTGTGAGTACGATGGTGTCCTCCGCCCCTACTTGATCATAAGACTGTTCAATCCATTCTTGAAATTCCGCACCTTCACAACGGAAGGTACTTTGCTCGTCGATTTCGGAAATAAAAGGCAATTCGTAGTCTTCCTTTTCTCGAATAAACGTGGCATTCTTGAGAATCGCGGAATTTTCCTGTACGCGAACAACCTCACGCAATTGACTCGAGAAAACGGTGACCGTCGAAAAAAACGACTCAAAAGCTTCTTTGTTCAGCGCGATCGACTCCTCTTGTCCAACAGGTGGCAACTGACCAAGGTCACCGATAAAAATCAAGTGGCAATTCACCCCATGAAAAACGTAATTCATCAGGTCCATTAGTACGTTGGGTCCTTCGTATTCTGATTCATTGCTAACCATCGAGGACTCATCGACGAAGAACAAGGTATTTTTAAATAAATTCTTTGCAGGAGTAATTTTCGAATTGGTTAATTCGTTTCCAGAAAAATAGATTTGTTTATGGATGGTGCTCGCTGGATGTCCGGCAAAATTGGAAAGAACCTTTGCTGCGCGTCCAGTCGGTGCGAGCAGTTTGAATCCAATTTTCTCTTGTTTCAAGGTCTTCACGAGTGCAGAAACCAAACTCGACTTTCCTGTTCCAGCAAAACCGGATAACTGCCAGACTTTTCGTCCATGCTCCTGCATCACAAAATCAAAAAAAGTATGGATCGCATCCGATTGATCCGAGGTGAACTCGAAACCGAAATTCGCTTGTACAGCATTCAAATATGTTTCTCTGCGTTGATCCATTCTCTGTTATACGTTCACTGGGATTTTTCCCATGGAAGGTGTGGGTATAAAGTTAAATATTGTAGCTTTGTAAAGCATGATTTATCTTTCATCATTCCAAAAAAGAACGGAGAACGATACAAAAGATTGTACAAAGCACGTTGAACATGAGTAAAAAACTATTTCTTGATTTCCAGTCAGATGTTCTTCAGTTAATCACTGAGGATCAGTTGGGAGAATTTAGTCATGAGCACATTCCTTTTGATACAAGCCGTCCCTTTTCCTTGGAAGAATTAAAAGATCGCATCAGACAGCAACTCACCAATGCAACGTTGCAACAGGTGACTTGGTTTGACCCTCATTTCACCTTGATTCCCATGTCCATTTTTACGGAAAGTGAACGAGAGACTTACTACCAACTGAATTTCGGTAAACCTGCGAATGGATTTCAGGTACAATTCGAAGTTATTCACGCCTTACAACTTGTCGTTGTATTTGCAGTGCCGACATGGATTTTGGAACTCGCACAAGGTACCTTGCTGCAAAAATCAGTGCATAGCCACATTTCCTTTTTGTTGAACAAACAATTCAATGAAAATACACCGGAAAGCACCTTTTTGGTTTTATTTGACCGCGTGTTTGTTCTTTCTGTAAAACAGCAAGGTAAATTGCAACTTTGCCTTCCCACAGAATACCAATCAGCGACAGATGTTCTTTATTTTATTTTGTCAAACCATCAGAAAATGAATTTGTCAAAAACGAACACACTCTCAGCGTATGTGCTAAACACACATTTCGAACAAGAAACGTTTGAATCCCTTTGGTCTCAATTCAAAGATTTCAACGATTTCAGTACCCACTTTTATTCTCAAGCAGCTTACCAAAAAACTATTTTGTGCGCATCATCCGTGGTTTCTTAAAAGGAAAGCGTTTCGCAACGCCTCCTAACTTCCCTTCTCGTCCAACAACTGATTACGCGAAAGAGGGTCTTTTCAATATCCTCGATAACAGAGTAGATTTGGACGACATGGAAATCCTTGATTTGTGTGCTGGAACAGGAAATATTTCCTTTGAATTCGTTTCAAGAGGAGCAAAACATGTGTTATCCATCGACAGTCATCCACGCTGTGTTCAATACCTGAAAGGAAACATTCGCGATTTAGAAATTGAAGAACAAATGCAAGTCTACAAATCAGACTGTGTTGTCTATTGCCGAAATGCACAAAATGTTCAATACGACTTGATTTTTACTGACCCACCTTTTCACTTGAATTTTCACGAAGAACTCATTCAAACCATTTTCGACAAAAAGTTATTAAAAAAAGGAGGATTACTGATTGTTGAACATGGAAAACAAACAGATTTATCTTCGTTACCATTTTTCAGCTTTTCTCGTAACTTTGGGAATGTTCACTTTAGTTTTTTAAGCGATGAAGCGTAGCGGTTTATTTCCAGGATCATTTGATCCATTTACAAAAGGACACGAAGCAGTGGTTCTGAAAGCATTAGCTGTTTTCGATGAAATCATCATTGGTGTTGGCATCAACAGTAAAAAACAAAGTTATTTCACCTTGGAAAGTCGCATGGAACACATTGCTTCCTTGTTCGTGGATTATCCCGCTGTTAAGGTGTGTAAATACCAAAAACTAACGGTGGACTTCTGCAAAGAAATTGGAGCGACTCACATCGTTCGTGGACTTCGTGACTCAAAGGACTTTGAGTATGAAAAAACGATTGGACATATGAATCACGCCATTTCAGGAATTGAAACGGTGTTTTTTCTCACCAGTCAGGAACACAGTGCGATTAATTCATCCATCATTCGTGAAATGCACCAAAACCATGCTGACATTTCTCCGTTTGTAACCTCACAGTGGATTCTCGTTAACTAAATCTGATGAACTTCCAACGCATATTTCACCTCCTTGTACTTTCCTGTTTCCTCTGGAATCCTGTTGAAAGTCAAACCTTGTTGCGTGGAATCTCCAACTGGAAAACCGCGGAAATTCGTGCGTACAGCGTCACCGATTTCATGACGGAAACCGAAGTCGAAATTGGAAGAGCAAAAGTGGATACAAATTCCATTTTTGAGTTTAAATTCCTCAATAAGGACATTGAGAAAGTGATTTTAAGAGGTGCGAATTTCTATGCTTGGCTGTACATTCAACCAAAAGCTACGTACTTCATCGAACTTCCGGAGCCCACACAGTACGTGAGTTCCATGGAACGAGACAAAGAAATCGAAATGTTGTTTTTCCGCTTAGACAGCACCGATATCAATTATAAAATCCTCGGTTTTGAAGCATGGATGGACGAAAGCATTTCGGAGATCTATCAGCTAAAAGATATTCATCCAGAACAATTTATTGCCAAAGTTCGCTCCTTCAAACAAGAAACGGCTACTGTTTATAATCAATTTGAGTCACCCTTCTTTTTCAATTACGTAAAATACAGCGTGGGATTATCCGTAGACAACTTCAACATTATTGGTGGACCATCAAAGCAAGATAAATTTGACTTTTATTTGAACGAGGATAGCATCTATTATAAAAATCCAAAGTACATCGAATACGCCGAACTGTTCTACGAGAAATACTTGTTTCAGTTGGACAAAGAGACCAAAGCGATAGCAGAAGAAGCGTTGAGAAAAGGTTCGCTTGCTGAATTAACCGCCGCCTTGAAAGAAGATGCTTACATTCAGACGCAACAACGTGCAGAATTTGTCACGCTGTTGATTTGTAAGGAAGCTTTTTATCAAGGATACTTGGATCGTGCACTCATTTACGAGCTCCTCACGCGCATGAAGAAGGAAAGCACCTATTCCGAACATCAAGAGATTGCGAACGAGTTACTTTCGCTGTTTAAACTCATGCAAATCGGCATGCAAGCACCTGACTACATCCTTTCTTCCACCAAACATTTCTATCAATACAAAGGAAAATGGGTGTATTTACACATTTTTGACCCTGGAAATGAGCGCTGTATTACTGAAATTTCAGCATTAAAGAAATTGCAATTGAAGTACGGTGGCACTTTTCAATTTGTAACAATCTATCCGAGCAAAGAGGTTTACACCAAGTCGGAGCAACGAAATTTAGATGCGTTAACTTGGGACAAATTCCAAATAGACCAAAACCATGAAATTTGGAAAAGCCTACAGTTAACAA
>CALQBB020000133.1 GCA_943328715.2 Polynucleobacter meluiroseus
AGACTTCAAATATCATGAGTTTTTTGACGCAGAAAATCACTTAATTATTGCGGATATTGGTCATTTTGAAAGTGAACAATTCACTCCGCAATTATTAGCTGAAAAACTTAAAGAAAAATTTACTAAATTTGCAGTCCATTTAACTGATTTAAATACGAATCCTATTAACTATCTATAGAATATGGCAGCAACGGCAACAAAAAAAGAGGTGACCATCGCACAAAAATTGGACGCGCTTTTTGAGCTTCAAAAAATTGATTCTGAAATCGACCGCATACGTACCATCCGTGGTGAGCTTCCTTTAGAGGTTCAAGATTTGGAAGATGAAATCAGTGGACTTACAACACGTGTTGGAAAAATCAACGACGAGATTCAAGAGTTAGAAACAGAGATTTCTGACCGTAAAATCGCAACGAAAGATTCTGAAGCAGCTATTCTTAAGTACAAAGAGCAACAGAATAACGTGCGTAACAACCGTGAGTTTGAATCACTTTCGAAAGAAATTGAATTCCAAGAATTGGAAATTAAATTACACGAGAAAAAAACGAAAGAATCACGTTACAAAATTGATTTGAAAAATGAAACGTTAACAGAAGCAACGGATCGTTTAAATTCAAAACAAGGTGACTTAGATTTGAAACAATCTGAATTAGATGCAATCATCAGCGAGACTCAAAAAGATGAAGATCGTTTAATGAAAGCTTCAGACGATGCTAAAAAGAAAATCGAAACTCGTTTGGTTTTTGCTTATGACCGTCTTCGCGAAAATGCGAAAAACGGATTAGCAGTTGTTCAAGTAATGCGTGGATCTTGTGGAGGATGTTTTAACAAAATCCCACCTCAACGTCAACTTGACATCGTAACAAAAAAGAAAATCATCGTATGTGAACACTGTGGACGTGTCCTTGTTCCAGTTGAAGGTACAGAAGAATAATCATTGAAAAGACAAAAAAAGCTTCCGATTGGAAGCTTTTTTTTTGTCTTTTAGTTTAATCGAAACTCTACATCCAATTTTGCTAATTCTTTGAATAAGTTGGATGAAGGTTGAATTTTCACCGATCGGGATGGAAGATTTACTTCGTATCCTTCGATTGGATCGAATACCGTAAAATGCAATTGGCAATTTCCTTGGTTCTGGTTAAAGAGTTCGTTCAATTTATCAATCATCAAGTGATCAACCTCTTTGGATGAAAATTTCAAATGAAGGCTTTTCGTTCGTTTCTCTCGCAAATCTTGCAATAAATCGATACTGTGCACCACAAATTCTGCTTGTTGACGGTAGCGTGGCACTTCGATTCTTCCTTTCATGGTAATAAACGTTCCTGGCTCCATGAAATGCTTAAACTTCAGGTAATTTTCCTTGAATAAATTTAAACGAAAGGCATCTTGGTAATCTTCTACTGTTAAAGTACCAAATCCATCGCCATGTTTCGTGAAACGGTGCTCGGCATTGGTCACAATTGCAGCAATTAGAATGTCTCGTCCCATGTATTGACTTAAATCATTTAACATCGAAATATTCCCTGTACAGAAAGAGTCAATTTCGATTTTAAAATCATCGAGTGGATGTCCAGATATGAAAATTCCTACCACCTCTTTCTCTCGATTCAATTTATAGATTGCAGGCCATTCTTCACAGCGCGGAACTTGAGGTTCTGGCATGCTTGTACCCGTTGACTCTCCAAACATAGAAGCTTGGGCAGAATTTTCCTGCTCTTGGAAACTAGCACCATATCGTACCGCATTTTCTAAGAAGCTTCTTCCACTCGGGTCGATGGCGAAATATTGCGCACGGTGCACTCCTGGGAATGAATCGAATCCACCAGCATATGCTAAACTTTCGAATGCACGCTTGTTACATACGCGCAAACTCACTCGTTTCGTCATGTCAAATATGGACGTAAATGGTCCATTCTTACGCTCTGCAACAATTGCATCCACTGGTGCGGAACCAAGTCCTTTCACCGCTCCAAGTCCAAAACGAATGGCACCGGCCTTATTCACGGCAAAGGTGAAACTCGATTCGTTTACATCTGGACCTAAAACAGGAACACCCATTCGACGACATTCTTCCATGAAGAAAGAAACTTGTTTGATGTCACTCATGTTATTACTCAATACCGAAGCCATGTATTCTGCCGGATAATTTGCTTTCAGGTAAGCGGTTTGATAAGCGACCCATGCATAACACGTAGAGTGAGACTTATTGAAGGCATACGAAGCGAACGCTTCCCAGTCCTTCCAAATTTTCTCCAATGTATCTGGTTTATGTCCTTTACCACTTGCGCGATCAATAAACGTCGGCTTCATTTTATCGAGTACCTTTCGGTCCTTTTTACCCATCGCTTTTCGCAGGGTATCCGCTTCACCTTTCGTAAAATCTGCTAACTTCTGCGACAAAAGCATTACTTGCTCCTGATAAACAGTAATTCCGTATGTTTCTTTTAAGTATTCTTCACAATCATCTAAATCGTAGATGATCTCTTCCTCCCCATGCTTGCGCTTACAGTAGGACGGAATGTATTCCATTGGACCAGGACGGTACAAGGCGTTCATCGCAATTAAATCCGCAAAAGCTGTCGGTTTCAGTTCCTTCAAGTGTTTTTGCATTCCGGGGGACTCGTATTGGAATATTCCCACCGTTTCTCCTCGCTGAAATAAGGAATACGTCAATTCGTCGTCAATCGGAAATTCATCCGGATCTAAATCAATCCCTTTGTTTTCTTTCACCAATCGGACAGCATCCTTGATCAAGGTTAGTGTCTTTAATCCCAAGAAGTCCATTTTCAACAAGCCCGCTGATTCAGCTACCGAGTTGTCGTACTGCGTACAAACCATGTCCGAGTCCTTGGCTGTTGCCACCGGAACGAAATTGGTTAAATCATCCGGCGTGATAATCACCCCACACGCATGAATTCCGGTATTACGAACAGATCCTTCAATCTCCGTCGCTTTCTGCAACACACGTCCTTGCAAATCAGAACCAGCAGCTATTCGACGCAATTCTTTTGCGTTCGCAACCGCTTCTTGATTTTTCAGTTTATCGATTAATTCCGTTTCCGAAAAAGAGAACAATTTCTTCAGTGAAATGTCCGGAATTAATTTTGCCAAACGATCAGCTTCTGGCAATGGTAAATTCATGACTCGAGCCGTATCGCGAATAGCTGATTTTGCCGCCATCGTTCCATAGGTGATGATTTGTGCTACCTGATTTGCGCCATATTTGTTGATGACATAATCGATAACGCGTCCACGTCCCTCATCATCGAAGTCAATATCGATATCGGGCATGGAAACACGGTCTGGATTCAAGAAACGCTCAAAGAGTAGGTCGTACTTGATGGGGTCAACATTGGTGATCTGTATGCAATACGCAACCGCTGATCCCGCCGCTGATCCACGTCCGGGTCCGACAGACACGTTCATTGCTCGTGCGGCATGACAAAAATCCTGAACAATTAAAAAGTAACCTGGATATCCCGTCTTTTCAATGGTCGCTAATTCAAAATCAATGCGTTCTTGAATTTCCGGTGTAATTTCTTTGTAGCGCTTTTTCGCTCCCTCGTAGGTTAAGTGACGTAAAAACGCATTTTCACCACGTTTTCCACCATCGACAGCATCTTCAGGTGAAATAAACTCTGTAGGAATGTCGAATGCCGGAAGTAGTACCTCACGAGCCAAGGGATAATGTTCACATTTCCCAATGATTTCTTCGACAGTTAAAATCGCTTCGGGAAGGTCTGCGAAAAGGGAGACCATTTCCTCGGTGGACTTAAAATAATATTGGTCATTTTCTAATCCATATCTGAATCCTCGTCCTTTACCTTTTGGAGTTTCTACCAATTCGTTGTCCTTCACACACAACAAGACATCGTGTGCCTGTGCATCCGTTTGATTTAGGTAATAGGTATTATTCGTCGCGACAATTTTCACCTCATGTTTGCGCGCCAATTGAACAAGAATTGGATTCACCCTTTCCTCCGTTTCCAATTGATGTCGGCTCAATTCGATGTAAAAATCATCCTTGAATTGCTCTTTCCACCAAAGCAAAGCTGCTTCGGCTTGATTTTCACCAACATTGAGGATTAAATTTGGGATTTCTCCGTATAAATTTCCAGAAAGGACAATGATGTCCTCTTTGTATTGCTCAATAAGCGCTTTATCGATGCGCGGAACATAGTACATTCCTTTAGTGTAAGCAATCGATGCAAGTTTGATGATATTTTGATACCCGTTCTTATTTTTTGCCAATAAGACCACTTGGTATCCATTATCCTTGACACTTTTATCTTCCAAGTTTCGACAGACATTGAATTCACATCCAATGATGGGAATAATTTCTTCTTTATCGAATGACTCTCCGTTTTCTTCGGCTAATTTACGTTCCTCTCGTACTTTCGCATTATA
>CALQBB020000134.1 GCA_943328715.2 Polynucleobacter meluiroseus
CCTACCAACACAACAATCAGGGCGCTAGGAATCAATTTCATCACTCGGTTTTGCTTAAAGAATGGTTTATCCAAAAGTAAAATGATCAGTATGGAAAGAACTCCGATTAACACGGACCCTTCTTGGAACGCATTCATGGAATAGGCTAACTCAGTAAACGTATTATGCCCGTCAAACTGCCAAAAAGACTCATCCCCAAAAAAGTCTTTGTCGTAACCCAATAAATGAGGGATTTCCTTCAGAATTAAAGTTATTCCAATTGCGGCTAACATTCCTTTGATCACGGAAGTGGGAACATATTTGGCGATGATTCCTAATTTAAAAAAGCCAAAAATGAGTTGAATAATTCCAGCCAAAATCACAGAGACCAAAAAAGCCTCATAACTTCCAAGGATTCCTATTGATGAAATAATGATGGTAATCAATCCAGCTGCTGGACCCGATACACCAACACGGGAACCGCTAATTAATCCAACAACAATCCCACCAATGACTCCAGCTAAAAGTCCGGGAAAAACACTCGGTAAAGAGGTAATACCTTCCACATTTGTAGAAGCCAATCCTATTCCGAGACAAAGTGGCAATGCCACTAAAAATACTACTAAACCTGCGAGAAAATCCTTCCCGAGGAATTTATTCAATTTACTCATTTTAATCGTTTTAATGAACAGTTACTAACTTATCTTTAAAACATCTTCAGGAGGTTGGTGGTATTTAAAAGGAAATAAAAGTGATTGTGAATGAATATAGGTGAAGAACCCTTCCTTTTCCATTGGAAAGAAAGGATTCATTTCAGAATTCAAAAAATATTCCTTCTCAAGTTCTTCCTCCAATAAAAGGGAGAAATCACCCTCATCTGATGAATCTAATTCATCCGAAAAATCACCGTCGGAGTATAATTCTGAATCAAAAGAAACAATGTTTGAGTCCATAGTGAATGAAACAAAGGTTACCAAGAATAATTGGCTGATGAATACCAGCAAAAAAAACGTTGACAACTTTTTTGATTTCATTTTACGACTCATAGAAAATATCTTAGCCCTAGATTACGTTTAGGTTCTTTCCTACTTTGATAAAGGCGGCAATCGCTTTATCTAAATCTGCCTGTGTATGAGCCGCGGAAATTTGTGTGCGAATGCGTGCTTGTCCTTTTGCAACAACGGGATAAAAGAATCCGATGGCATAAACACCTTCCTCTAATAGTTGATTAGCAAACTTCTGAGAAAGAGCCGCATCGTAAAGCATAATGGGTACAATCGGAGAGTCTCCAGGTTTGATGTCGAATCCTGCTTCGATAATTTGTTTTTTAAAATAGCGCGTGTTTTCTTCAAGGCGATCTCTTAATTCAGTTGTAGAACTTAGAATGTCGAAAACTTTAATCGATGCCCCTACGATTGCTGGAGCGAGTGAATTCGAAAATAAATAAGGACGAGAACGTTGACGCAACATGTCAATGATTTCTTTTTTACCCGTGGTATATCCACCCATTGCTCCACCTAAAGCTTTGCCCAATGTTCCAGTGATGATGTCAACTCTGTCCATTACACCACAATGTTCAGGAACTCCTCTTCCTGTTTTCCCGATGAATCCTGCCGAGTGACATTCGTCTGTCATGACAAGCGCATCGTATTTATCGGCTAAATCACAAATTTGATCCATTTTGGCGATATCACCATCCATGGAGAAGACACCATCCGTAACGATTACTCTAAAACGTTGGTCTTGTGCTTTGATTAATTGTTGCTCCAAATCAGCCATGTCTGAGTGTTTGTAGCGGTAACGAGCTGCTTTCGCTAATCTTACGCCATCAATAATGGAAGCATGATTCAATTCATCTGAGATAATCGCATCTTGCTCCGTAAACAAGGGTTCAAAAACACCACCATTTGCGTCAAATGCAGCAGCGTATAAAATCGTATCCTCTGTCCCGTAGAACTCTGCGATTTTCGCTTCTAATTCCTTGTGTATGTCTTGCGTACCACAAATAAATCGTACGGAAGACATTCCGAATCCATGTGTGTCTAATGCGTTTTTAGCCGCCGATACTACATCCGGATGTGAAGATAGTCCCAAATAATTGTTCGCACACATGACAACAACCTCTTCACCCGTTGAAATGGTTACTTGTGCTCCTTGCGGACTTGTAATGATGCGTTCTTTCTTTAAGAGTCCATTTTCTTCGATTGAACTTAACTCTTCTGATAAAAATTGTTTGATTGATCCGTACATATTAATTTTTTGCGCGTTCTTGAATTTTCTTTGTTATGAGCTGTGATAACAACTTCGCTTCCTTTTCGGATAATTTTCTTCCGAAGGTTATTTTCTTTTGGAAATAATCGAAGGAAAATCGCTCCCCACCATTTATCCACGGAGAAGATTCCCAAATACCTTGAATGGAACCTTGCTTCGGTATTTCGTATGTCATATTCTTGATATTATCGAAATAATAGGGATGGGACTTCCCATATGATAAAATACTTTTTTTCAAATGAAAGGCACGATCATCAATCTTGATGAATTCTTGTCCGAACATGATCCAAAGAAATGATTTCGTTACTCTGAACGCATAATAGCACCAGAACACCACAAAAACCCATAAGATGACAACTTCCTGTTCTTTGAGAGGCATTACATTGAGTGCCCAAAAAACAGTTCCTCCAATTGCATACCACATGGCAAGCCACGAACCCATAATTGCATTGATCCACAGATTTTTTTCTGGGTCCACTACGATTGTCGTTTTCGTACGTTGGTCAACAAAACTGATTCTATTTCCTATCCACTTCACCTTACAAAATTATGTATCATCCTAAAAAAGGTTGACTGGTTAGACCAAAGATAATGAACCCTTTTCAATAACAAGAAGAGGGTTCTTTTTTTTCCATGTTTTAAGTTTTATTTTATTCTGTAAATGTGCTTTATTAGGAGTTAACATTCCGATAGAAGTATGAAGTCTTAAATGATTGTATGCATTAATAGATTGCTGAACTTGTTTTTTCATTCTAAAGTAAGACTCAAAGTTAATATCGAGTATAAACTCATCTTTAAGGATTCCGTTAACTCTTTCTGCCACTGCATTTTCGTATGGATCCGAGTTTTCAGTCATACTAATAGATATTCCGTTTTCTGACAACAAAGCCGTGTATTGTGAACTACAGTATTGAAGTCCTCTATCGGAATGATGAATAAGTTTGTGATCGTAAATCCTATTCAAAATCGCCTGTCTTAAAGCATTTAACGTTGTTTCAGCTTGTAGATTGTCCGCTAATTGGTAACCTACAATTTTTTTTGAATAAGCATCTGTAATCAAATGTAAATAGTAATGCTTCTTTTTCATCATCAGATAAGTGATATCTGCAACCCAAACCTGTTCTGGCATGCAAATTTCTATATCCTTGATTAAATTCGGATATTTACGCATCCAATGCTTTGAGTTAGTTGTTTTATGGTATTTTCTCCTCGTTTTTATTAATAAATGCTCCTCTCGTAGAAAATCAAATAACTTATCTCTACCTATTTTCATTCCTTGTGATTTGATTTGAGAACTCAGCATTGAATGTAATTTCCTTCCACCTGTCTTTGGTAGCGTAGCTCTAACACCCATTACCATTTTCTTTAATGCAACTACATCTGATGTTGAATTTGATTGAATCGACCTCTTGTAAAATGATTGTTTACTAAAACCAAACAGCCTACATAATTCGGGCACCGTTAACTTGCCTTCACTTGCTATCTCTTTGACTGCTTGGTGCCAGACTTTTTTACAATCTTAATATGAAGTTCTTTTTCTGCTATGTTGATAAATTTACGATAAGCATCAAGTTCTAATTCTTTTTGACGCAGTTGCTCTTCAAGCTCCTTGATTTTTTGCTTAGTTGGATCTTTCATCGGTCGACCTATTACATTCTGATCCTTGTACGTTAATTTTCCAAATTGTTTACGCCACCTTGGAAGACAACTGTTTCCAGCTATTCCATATTTCCGCTTTAAACCTGCAATTGTGTTTAAACCGCTTTCTAATTCCTTTACAACCTGACGTTTAAATGCCTCACTGTAGATTTGTGGGGGATTTGACTTTTTGACATTTTCCTTTTTATTTGACATATAATTGAATTTATAGTCAACTTTTTCTAGGACGAGACAGACAAGAAAAAAGCCCCAACGTTTCCGTCAGGGCTTTGTTATTTCTAGAAGCTAAACTTCTTACAAATCAAATTTAATTCCTTGTGCTAAAGGCAAGCTGTCAGAATAGTTGATGGTATTTGTCTGACGACGCATGTATACTTTCCATGCATCAGATCCAGACTCGCGTCCACCACCTGTTTCTTTCTCACCACCGAAGGCTCCACCAATCTCCGCACCAGATGTTCCGATGTTGACATTCGCGATTCCAC
>CALQBB020000135.1 GCA_943328715.2 Polynucleobacter meluiroseus
GAATGTTCACAGCATACTGGACAAATAAAAGTTGCTGCAACAGAGCTTGCGAAACTGAATCAAGCAGAATTGGATGAGACACTTGTACTACTTGCTGATGAAACGTTGATTCATTCCTTGGTGAAAAACATCCCTGCAAACGTCGGTAAGGCAAACATAACTCTTGGATTACCCCTGCAACAAACACCAGTCAAATCTTGGGTTGATTTGTTGTTTACCATTCAAGAAAACAAAAAGCGATTCCGTACAAAAGCTTTGTATTTTAAAGATTTTCAGCGCATTCTAAACCATGTATTTTGTTTAGCATCACTTCCCGACGAAGAAAAAAAGCAGCTATCGGCCATTGAACAGGACAGCATCCGTAAAAACAAAGTTTTTCAATTGCTTGACCGAATGAACCTGCCTCCAAAAGCGAAGGAGCTTTTTGAGTTAGTGACAGAAGATTGGAACGAAAACTGGCATATTGCACTGGACAAAATCAGGCGATTAAATGTCCTTTTTGTGGATTCTTTCGCTCCCATACATGAATTTGAACGGACAGCCATTCAAGTTTTTGACCAGGCGATGCGTGGATTTGAATCCTTACTAAAGGAGGGGATTCCAGATATGGAAATGAGAAGTTTTAAGCTATTACTCAACCAACATTGGTCCACAACGACGATTGCCTTTCACGGTAATCCAACCAATGGTTTACAAATCATGGGCTTATTGGAAACGCGGATGATCGATTTTAAAAACCTCATCATACTTGGATTAAACGAGGGGAAACTTCCGAATAATAATCCCATTCGCACACTGATTCCCATGGACTTGCGTGCTGCATTTAACTTGCCGTCTACACGAGAGAAGCAGGGATTATTCGCTCATCACTTTTACAGACTTTTACATCATGCAACGAAGGTATTAGCTACCTATACTGCTGCAGCAGAACAAATAGGCAGCAATGAAGCCAGTCGCTATTTAATGCAAATTGAAATGGAATTAACCAAGGCAAATCCATCCATTCAATGGAAGAAATTGTTTTACCATGTACCATTTGCTGACAGAGCAACACTGAATACCACCCAGATTCTAAAAACACCTGAGGTGCTGAATCGGATTCATGAATTTTTAGATAAGCCTTTATCTGCTTCCGCTGTAAATAAATACATGATTTGTCCATTGGACTATTACTACAGGTACCTTGTTGAATTTGGAGAAGACAAAGAAGTAGAAGAGGAAATTGAGAATAATACGTTCGGGAGCATCATCCACAAAACATTGGAAGACTTGTTCAAACCATACGCTCAAAGAGACAAACAAGGTGTATATGTTCAGCCAGCTCCTCCGCCTGTTAGAGAAAAGGATGTTTTGAAAATGTTGGATACTTTCAAAAGTAGTTTGTACTCAGGGTTTTTAGATCATTTTGGTCAAGATGAATCTTTGTTTAAAACAGGAAAAAATCGATTGAGCTATGAAATGGCCGTTGAGATTACCAAAAACGTTCTAAAAAAAGAACTTGAATTTATCCAAGGACTCAAAGAACCATTATATATCGAACAGATAGAGGCGGAAATGCACACAGAAATTTTGGTGCCATTTGAGCAGGGAACGAGAACATTGCATTTTAAAGGATACATTGATCGGATCGATCGAATTGGAAATCGTTACCGCGTCATTGACTACAAAACGGGGAAAGTTAAAAAAGAGCAAGTCGTATATTCAACACTCGCTAAAGGATTAATTCCTTCCTTTCTCAAATCAAAGCACGCGTTTCAATTAGCGCTTTACTGTATGTTTTTCAAAGACAAGTATGGTGTGCTGCCAGATGAGGCAAAAATCGCATCGTTGATCAACGTAAATGAAGACTTTAATCTCACCGTCAAAGATGGCAGCTTAGCGGATATGATTCCTGTAGTCCATGAATTACTTGGTGAAATTCTTGTCCAAATGTTTGATGAAACCCAACCATTCGAACATCAACCAGATTCAGATTATTGTCAATATTGTTCCTAAACAAAAAAACCTGAAAAGAAAAAAAGGGATACATCCGCTTTAGCTCTTTTCAGGTTACTGCAAGTTAAATAAAACCAAAACTGAACAAACGTTTTTGTTCCGCTTTTCTCAAGACGAACAAGCGTAGAGAAAAGTTGCCTTTGGTCTATTAATATAATTCTGCTTTCAATGCAGTTCGGTAATCCTTCATTTCTTCACGATTAATTTTATGATCTGCATTTTTCAATAAGTTCAATAAGTACAATAGATTTTCTTTTTCTTCGATTTCCATTGGATATTCATTTCCTTCTTCGTCTTCGTCGTATTGTGCCTGCACGTCAAAACATTCGTTTTCAGTTAAAAACTCATATGTTAAACGCAATAACTTAACGACTAATGGATCTTGCTCCAACAAAGCCATTTCGCGTAATGCTTTTAAATCCTCCACTAAATTTGAGGCAGTAACACCACCTTTTTCAACATTTGCGATGATAGCATCTAATTTTTGATTCGCTAGTCCAGTTTTCATGTAGTCAATTTTGATAGGCAAATTTAGTGGAAATCATTGAAATATTCATGCATCCGGAGCGAACATTCTGTAAAAGCCGTTTTTCAAGCAAAAAGAAATCCTATTTTTGTTAAATGGATTTCTTTATACAAGCTTTTAGTATTGGGTTCTTGTTAAGTGTCATGGTTGGACCAATCTTTTTTCTTTTACTTGAAACAAGTATAACAAAAGGATTTCGATCAGCACTTGCCTTAGACTTCGGCGTGCTCGTCAGTGATATTATTTATGTGCTCATTGCGGTCATGTTCGTTGAGCAAATCAAAGGGCTTATCGCTGGCAACAAACTTATGTTTAGCATGATTGGAGGGGCTATCTTTGTGATTTACGGGTTGATTAGTTTGTTTAAGAAAGTTGCTTTATTAGACAGCCAAAAACTAGAAGGAATTGATGCGAGTCCTGAAAACAGTCGTCAACAAAACAATACCAAAGATTATGTCTTTCTTGGGTTAAAGGGATTTGTGTTGAATTTTGCCAATCCCATGGTCATCTTTTATTGGGTAAGTGTCGCATCAGTTGCTAATAATGCGGTTCCTGATGAAAATAGTACCACTTGGGCCTTTGTTTTTCTTGGTTTAGTGCTCCTCACTTTTTTTAGTGTTGATGTGTTAAAAATTATTGCCGCAAAGAAAATCCGGCCTTTAGTGAATCAAACCCTTTTAAATGGATTAAATCGTCTAATTGGAATTGTTTTTACCCTTTTTGGAATATTCTTGATTCTTCAATTCTTTCTAAAGAAATAAGCTGCCATGAAAAACCTGTTCTTTCTTCTGTTATTTCTGGCTTCAACTCCTTTAATTGGTCAAAATGTATTAAAGGAAAATCTTGGTCCTAAGGTGCGCTTATACTGGGATGCCAGTAACAAACATTTGCAAGCTACCGGCTCCTATTTCACGAGCGCTGCAACACCGAAAAGCACCGAAAAACATGGGAAATGGACTTTCTACACCTATGACGGGCTTTTGGAAGAAGAGAGTAATTATTACCGAGATCGATTATTAGGAAAACGGGTTTTTTATTACCCAAATAAAAAAGTAAAAGAAGAATCTTACTTCAAGTTTAATGTGCCTGATAGTTTGTTTTTTCAATGGAATGAAGCTGGTAAACTTGTTACCAAAGGACAATTTGAGTTGGGAAGTCCGGTGGGTGACTGGGCCTATTACTTCGATGACGGAAGAGAAAAATCGATTGAAAAAGTCATTAATGACACCGTATACCTTATGGCAAGTTGGGAGGAAGATTCCGCTCATCGTCAAACCGTTAAAAACGGAAATGGACTCATTGAAGAACGTTACGTCAACGGTGTGATTAAAGCGTCCTATACCTTTAAAAATGGATTGAAAAATGGGGCTTTTGAAGAGCGAACTGCAAATGGAGTTTTATCCGTTTCTGGAGCATTTAAAGACGGTAAAAAAGATGGTTCTTGGGAATTTTATGAATTCCAAGGCATCCTTGAAAAAAAATTAACCTACAAAGCGGATTCATTGGATGGCGAATATTTAGTGCTGTCCATCAGCGGTGATACGATTAATGCCGGGAACTATGGAATGGGCCGAAAGAACGGTTTCTGGATTTGGAAAACACCCGAAAAGAATGTGGAGATGTGTGGATTTTTTCACCAAGATCTACAAGATAGCCTTTGGCATTATTATTTCTCATCAGGAGAAATATCCTATATCGCTCATTTCAATAAAGGTAAACGAACCGGAGAATGGAATTATTACTATCAAAACGGTGCTTCCTATCGGAAAGGAAATTACCTAAACGATCAACGGGAAGGGAATTGGCAAACGTGGTATGAAGAC
>CALQBB020000136.1 GCA_943328715.2 Polynucleobacter meluiroseus
GGTAGTAAACTCCGTAAGTCACATTGTTGGATTTATTGATATTGGTGATCTCTGATCCTTCTTTGATCGTGTGCTCAAAAGAAACACCCGCAGTGAAATTGTAAGAAGGTCCGGTTTTGAAGTAAATGATGCTTGGTTGAACGTGGAAATCTCTACGTTTCGTCGTGATGTCCGCTCCAGCTTGAACAACCATGTTCATGTACATTTTGTCCCCGCCAAAAGAAAAAGCAATTTTTTGACGTGTTAAGTGATTCAATGCATATCCAGCGTAAAACGTAGATTTGTTTCTTGTGGTATGTTGGTAATACAATCCAGTACCTAAGTCAATGGTTGCGTATGAACTATTCAAACTTACTTCCGTGTTCGGGGAAGAGAAGAATCCAATTCCATTCCATTCATTTTCCCATGTTTGTGCACCGCGATTCACACTTTGTTGGTAGAATCCAGGGGATAGTCCAACAGAGAATTTGTTATTGCGATCCAAAGCAATCGTGTAGTTAAATGGAATGGACACGCTCGTTGTCATCAAACTTGCATCTCCTGTTTGGTCATTTACGGCAGATAATCCAACGCCAAAACTGTTTTTCCCCATCGCTCCATCACGGATTTTAAACTCCGCGTTTAAGGTATTGGTTCTCATTCCAGCTTCCGGAACGGTTAACCATTGTGAACGGTAATTGGTAAAGATGCTGTAGTCTTCTGCACCGGTTGCAACCGCTGCTGGATTATACAATACCTGAGATTGATACCAAGCACTGATGTTTTTATCTTGTTGGGCACTTGCTTGTAAAAAACACAAAGCAGTTGCCGAAAAAAGGATCATTCTTTTCATAGGTATTATCTAAATAAAGTAACATTTCCTGAGCGATCATCTGAACGACCGTCAATGGTTCTGAAGTTTAAAATGTATGTGTAAGTTGCTGGATTCAATGGTTTTCCTTTGAAAGTACCATCCCATCCTTCGTGTGGATTTGTGGTTCTAAAGACCATTTGTCCGTAGCGGTTGTAAACTCTTAAATCGATTTCTGCAATTGCACCACCTTCTTCGAATCCATTGTTCGTATTGTTGGTGAAGTTTTGATCTTTATCCACATTCGTCAAAACACGGAAGAAATCATTTTCGCCATCTCCATTTGGAGAGAAAGAATTTGGAAGTTCAACAAGTACTTGTGTTGCAAAGTTCACCGTAACCAAAACGGTATCAGAAACAGAACAGCCATTTAATGTGTATGTGGCAACATAGTTTGTTGTAAAGAATGGATTAACAGTTAATGAATCACCTGCGATGCAAGGAGCACAACCTAAAAGACTATCTGAAACCACTCCACTTGGATACCAGTACAGGTTTCCACCTGCAGGAGTACCTTCAGCAAATAAGTAAGCATTTTGATACATGTTAATTGTCGTATCATTGATTTCAACATATGCACCTGCCGTTGTATCAGAAAGTGTTAAATTCAAAGATGGTGTTGTATTCACAATGACGAATTGTGACAAAGTACTCGTTACACCTGAAGCATTTGTTGCAACTAAGGTAATGGAGAACGGTGTCGAACCACTCGCTACAGGAAAACAAATTGGACCTGGATTTTGTCCGACATAAGTAGCTGGTGTTGCTCCTTGAAATGACCACAAATATGTTAAGTCACCACCTGTAGAGTTATTGGTTACATAAATACAGTCACCTTCACAAAGGATTAAATCTTCATCTGAAATAGTGAAGTTTGCACTTGGTGCTTGAGCAAAAGCGAGTTGCGTAAAACACAAGGCAGCAAAGAGGAAAATTGATTTCATATAGCTTGAAAAGTTAATTCAATAATACGAAAGTAAGCAAAAAAGTTTCAATTGCATAATGATTTAGCGACTTGCATCCATCAAAGTACGAACTTCATTCATTTCAGGAACATCGTGAACACGAAAAACATGAGCGTTTTTTGTCAGTAAAAGAGCATGAAGCGCACTGGTTCCATTCAAGGAATTTTCAACATCAACCTTTAATACTTCACGAATCATTGATTTTCTTGAAATCCCCACCAATATTGGTTTTTCAAAGATGTGAAGCATGTCGAAAGAACGAATCAATTTGTAGTTTTCTTCAAGGGATTTCCCGAAACCAAATCCAGGATCCAGAATGATGTTGTACACGCCTCTTTTTTCTAACTCGGAAATTTTTTGAGAAAAATACCGCAGGACATCCATCATAAAATGTTCTGAAACATAAGAGGTACCAAGGTTGGACTTTTCTCCTCGGTGATACGTTAGTATATATGGCGCTTGATGTTTGGCAACAACATCCCAGATTTCAGGGTCAAATTGACCACCGGAAATATCATTTACGATATCCGCTCCTTTTGTTAAGGCATAATCGGCTACTTCAGCGTAGTACGTATCAATTGACAATAAAATGTCTGGAAATGCTTCACGTAGCAATGGAAAAACGTTTTGTAATCTGGAAAGTTCTTCGCTCGCACTTGGGGTTTGGGCTCCCGGACGCGTGCTACTCGCACCGATGTCGATGATGTCAGCTCCGGCTTGAATCATCGCGGAAACTTCATTTAGGAAGTCATCACTCAAGGTCTTTCGGCTTTTTTCATAAAAGGAATCTGGCGTCATATTCAGAATTCCCATTATCTTTGGGTTGCTGAAATCGTGCAGTTGTCCTTTACATTGAATAAAGCGACTAATGCGGAAAGAAGTGTTTGATATCATACTGAATACATGGAAAAAACGACACTTGAATACACAAATGTAATGAATGTTTGCCGAGAGATCTTTGAAAAAAAATCTATCGACTATGGTCCATCTTGGAGAATTTTAAGACCAAGTTCCCTGACGGATCAAATTTTCATCAAAGCACAACGCATTCGCACCATTCAAGAAACAGGTGAAAATAAGGTGGGTGAGTCCTTTGATGATGCCTTCATGGCAATTGTTAATTATTGCATCATGGCGATTATTCAAGTTCGACACGAAGCGAAAATAAACGATGACATGACCGTTGAGCAGGCTTTTGTCGCTTATCGCCAAATAGAAAAGGAAGCATTTGAATTGATGCAGAAAAAGAACCACGATTACGGTGAAGCATGGAGGGATATGCGTGTCAGTTCGTTAACAGATCTAATCCTGAGTAAAGTTTTACGAATCAAACAAATCGAAGATAATGCTGGATTAACACTTGTTTCAGAGGGAATTGAAGGGAATTATTTCGACATGTTGAATTACAGTGTGTTCGCCTTAATTCATCTGCAGTAATTTTGTTAAGAGGCTGTTAATTCCATTCTACGGATAAAATGTTCTCTTACATTTACACAAAACCTATCGCATGAAAGATACTTTAAACATCAGTTCTTGGTCCATACGAATCATCGTTTCGGGACTCTTCCTCGTTTCGGCTTTGGGGAAAATATTTCCTGATCCTTCGATGTATGGAACGATTTCTACATTCGAAGTCCAACAATTATATCCCATGGGATTTTCCGAATTGTTGGCGAAATACTTCTCTCGCTCCCTCATTGGTATCGAATTTGCCTTGGGCTTTTTACTTCTTTTTCCATTTAACTTAAAGAAATGGGTGATTCCATCCATTATTTTAATGTTAGCCGTTTTCTGTGTGCATTTGTCCATTGAAGTAGCAACAAAAGGAAATGTTGGGAATTGCGGTTGTTTTGGAAGTTTGCTTCCGATGACTCCAGTTCAAGCTATTATGAAAAATGTATTATCCATTGGTTTGCTCGCATTGCTCCTATGGAAACACGATGAAGTTCTACCTAAAAAATCAAACTATTTAGCCATGACAAATATTGTAACTGCCTGCATCCTAGCAATGTTTATGTTGATTCCAATTTTCAAGAAACCAACGGATGTTGTAGAAACACCATCGGTTGGTTCTGATACCACAACAATCACAAATAATCCAACGCCCACTGTAGCTGCTGACGGTCCAATAGCCACTGTTAATCCAAAAGATACCGTGAAAACGCCAGAAAAACCAATTGGACCAAAACAAAAGAAATCTGGATTTGCGAAGTATTATGCGAACATTGACCAAGGAAAGAAAATTTTATGTTTTTTCGCGCCATCATGTGAACATTGCCAAGCAACTGCAAAGGAATTAACGGAAATGCGAAAAGCGAACCCGGATTTCCCTGAAATGCAGATCCTGTTCATGGATGAAGCTCCAGAGGAGATACCCAATTTCTTCAAATTTGCAGGTGCAACGTATCCACATAAAGTCATCGAAATCATCGAGTTTTGGAATGCCATTGGCAATGAGAAAAACGTGCCAGGAGTATGTTATTTATGGAATGGAAACGTGATGAAATTCTATGAGGGAAC
>CALQBB020000137.1 GCA_943328715.2 Polynucleobacter meluiroseus
ACGATCAGACATAAAAAAGCCCAGACAACAGAAGTGTCAGGGCTTTTTAGTATGTCTAAAGTCAGCCTTTTAAAGCGTTCCTCTGTTTTCTTGTTCTCTTTCAATCGATTCAAACAATGCTTTAAAGTTTCCTTTCCCGAAGGACTGTGCGCCTTTTCGTTGGATGATTTCAAAGAACATCGTTGGACGATCTACGACTGGTTTAGTAAATAACTGTAACAGGTATCCTTCCTCATCGCGGTCAATTAAGATTCCGTGTTGTTTTAACACTTCAACGTCCTCTTCAATGTCTCCAACACGCTCGATCAAATCATCGTAATATGTTTCTGGGACATACAAGAATTCTACACCACGATCGCGCATGGCAGAAACCGTTGCGACGATATCGTTGGTAGCTACAGCAATGTGTTGAACACCTGCACCTTTGTAAAAATCAATGTATTCTTCAATCTGAGATTTTTTCTTTCCTTCCGCTGGTTCGTTGATCGGGAATTTAATGCGGCCGTTACCGTTCGACATCACCTTGGACATCAATGCGGTAAATTCTGTAGAAATATCGTTATCATCGAAGGAAATGATTTGAGCAAATCCCATCACTTTCTTGTAGAAATCACACCATGTATTCATTTCATTCCAATCCACATTTCCAACCATGTGGTCAATGAACTTGAGTCCTGTTGGTTCTGGATTGTAATGCGATTCCCATTTTTTGAATCCTGGCAAGAAAATTCCATCGTAATTTTTACGTTCCACAAAAATGTGAACCGTTTCACCATAGGTATGAATTCCTGAACGAATCACGTATCCATTTGCATCTTCTTCACGCGTTGGTTCCATAAATGGTTTCGCTCCGCGTTTTGTTGTTTCCTCAAATGCTTTCGTCGCATCTTCTACCCAAAGAGCAATCACTTTCACGCCATCCCCATGCTTGTTGATGTGCTCGTTAATCGGTCCGTCTGAAGTCAAAGGAGTGGTAAGTACCAATCGGATTTTTTCCTGTTTCAATACATACGATACTCTGTCCTTCATTCCGGTTTCTAATCCAGCATAAGCTTCTGATTGAAATCCAAAGGCTGTTTTGTAGAAGTGTGCGGATTGCTTCGCATTTCCAACATACAATTCCACGTAATCGGTTCCCAAAAGCGGAAGGAAGTCTTCTGCGTCCGAGAATAATTTCTCTAAACTATATTCTACGTTCTGTAGATCTTTTAAATTTTTTATTTCTGCTGCCATGTTCTTAAATTCTTTGCAATATTATCGAAAATTTAGGACTTAGTGAATCCATGATTTTACGTATTCAGGTAATTCCATTTCCATTGCGCGTTTGGTCAATTTTAATGGTTTAAAAGTATCAATCATTACTGCTAATTCCTGTGTTTCTTTTTTACCAATGGAACGCTCATACGCTCCAGGGTGTGGTCCATGAGGAATTCCTGCCGGATGCAAGGTGATTTGTCCCTTTTCAATATTGTTTCGACTCATGAAATCACCATCCACATAGTACAAAACCTCATCTGAATCGATGTTGCTGTGGTTATACGGTGATGGAATTGAATCGGGGTGGTAATCGTACAAACGTGGTACAAACGAGCAAATAACAAAAGCACTTGTTTCAAAAGTCTGGTGAATTGGCGGAGGTAAATGCACGCGTCCGGTGATTGGCTCAAAGTCGTGAATCGAAAATGCGTAGGGGAAATTGTATCCATCCCAACCAACAACATTGAAGGGATGATGCGCATATACATAATCGTACAAGACATCTTGTTTTTTGATGCGAATCAAGAAATCGCCTTCTTCGTTATGTGTTTCAAGTTCATGCGGACGACGCAAATCGCGTTCACAGAAGGGTGAATGTTCCAGTAATTGTCCAAACCAGTTTCGGTATCTTTTTGGTGTAAAAACAGGATGAAATGACTGAATGATAAATAAGCGATTATCGCTGTCATTGAATTCCAGTTGATAAATCATCCCACGAGGAATGACCAAATAATCTCCGTAACTAAAATCGATGTTTCCTAGTTGCGTTCTCAATTTCCCTGATCCACGGTGAATGAAAATGACCTCATCGGCATCCGCATTTTTATAGAAATAATCGGTCATCGATTTCGATGGTGCTGCGAGTTCAATGTATACATCACTGTTGATTAAAACCGGTACACGGCTTTCCACGTAATCTTCGTTCGGCTGTAAATCGTAGCCGCGAAAACTGCGCATCAGCATGTTTTTCTCGATTGCAACCTCTGGAGTAATATCTTTTTGTCCAAGAATTTCCTTGACAACGGTCGGAGGTTGTATGTGGTATAAAAGGGAGGACATTCCGTCAAAGCCAGCGGTTCCGAATAACTGTTCATGATACAACTCACCATTTTCCTGACGAAAAACAGTATGTCGTTTGTGTGGAATTTTCCCTAGTTGATGATAAAAAGGCATAGTTCTATTTTATGTTTGTTCAAACAATCCGTCTAAAATTAGTTAAAAAGATCATTTCACAGCAAAACTAAAGAGCTCTGAATGACTAATAAATGATTTTTATCAGTTTTCGAAGAAATAAAAAATAGATTAGAAACTGATTTATAACAAATGCAAAACTTAAATTTGTCTAAATACTTTACACATGTCAAAAATCATCGTTATCGGTTCTTGCGGACAAATTGGAACTGAACTTGTCTTAGCGTTGCGCGCGTTAAATGGCTCGCAAAATGTCATCGCTGCAGATTTGAAAGAGGAATGTCCACCAATACTTGCAAACGGACCTTACCTGAAGATGGATATCTTGGACCGTGAGGCTGTTCGAAAGTACATTATTGATGAGCATGTGGAAGAAGTCTATTTATTAGCGGCTTTGCTTTCCGCTACGGCGGAGAAAAATCCAGATTTTGCATGGCGTTTAAATATGGAAGGATTGTTCACCATTTTAGATTTGGCGAAAGAAGGACATGTGAAAAAAGTATTTTGGCCAAGTTCGATTGCTGTTTTTGGTCCAACAACCCCTGCTGATTTAACACCTCAACACACCGTAATGGAACCATCTACTGTTTATGGAATTTCCAAGCAAGCTGGTGAACGTTGGTGCGAATACTACTTTAATAAATTTGGCGTGGATGTTCGTAGCATCCGTTATCCAGGATTAATTTCCTATAAAAGTTTACCGGGCGGTGGGACCACAGATTACGCTGTAGATATTTTTTACAAAGCAAAATCTCAAGGAAGCTTTACGTGCTTTCTAAAAGATGATACTGCATTGCCAATGATGTTCATGGATGATGCCATTCGCGGAACCATTGAATTGATGCGAGCGCCAGCCGAGCAAATCAAGATTCGTTCAGCATATAATTTAGCCGGATCATCTTTTACTCCGGCAGAGTTAGCAACATCGATTCAAAAGCACCTTCCTGACTTCACGATAGATTACGCTCCAGATTTTCGTCAAGCCATTGCTGACAGTTGGCCAAATAGCATTGATGATTCCTACGCTCAAAAGGATTGGGGATGGCAAGCGCAATTTGACACAGATGCGATGGTCAAGGTGATGCTTGAAAATGTAAACGTATAATTTACCTGAATTTTTTTTTGACCTGAATCCTTGTCCCAACGTGGAATTGGAGAATAATTCATTGTAAAAAAATATTTTGTTTAATCTTTTTTGATTTTCATTAAACATTTTTGTTTAACTTTATCACTCAATTGTTAAACAAAGTAATATGTCAACCTTAGAATTTAATGAAGCACTCGTTGGTTTAGAGAATAATCTAACATCTTTTGCTATGAGTTTTACTCGAAATCAAGAGGATGCGAAAGATTTAACGCAAGAAACCATGTTAAAGGCGATTACCTATCGCAACTATTACACACCTCAAACGAACTTTAAAGCTTGGGTGTTTACCATTATGCGTAATTTGTTTATCAACCAATACCGCCGCAAGGTGAAATCCGGTGCTATTTTTGATCATTCAAAAGAATCATTTTTGGTTTCAAATACGCCAAGTCATGAGGAATCTGCCATTGAAATCATCTCTGTGAAGGATATTCAAGAAAAAATTGATAACTTAGGAGAAGATTACAAAGAACCCTTTGAAATGCATTTCCAAGGATTCAAATACAAAGAGATTGCGGACAAATTAAATATTCCAATCGGTACAGTGAAGAGTCGTATTTTCATTGCACGCAAAAAGTTGATGGAAAGTTTACCAGACTTTGCCTTTTCAGCAAATTAATTTATGAGTAAAAAAGTCACCATTCTTGGAGCCGGAATTTCTAGCTTGTCCACTGCTGCTTTCCTCGGTAAAGCAGGTTACGACGTCACCATTTTAGAGAAGAACAGTCACATTGGAGG
>CALQBB020000138.1 GCA_943328715.2 Polynucleobacter meluiroseus
GGAACAATTTTCGCTAACATGTACCACTTACGTGGAGGAAATACAAACAACGTAGTTGTCTCTTTGGAGATTGGAATTTCTAGCGCTACAACTGCAGGAACTTCTATTCAAGTTGCGATGATTGATACAGCAACTTTCTTTGCTGACGGATACCAATCATTGTCTGACTTAAACGGTAATGTTGCTGAAAGTGATTACTACACAGTTACAGCAGCTGATGTTTCAGCAGGAAAAATCACTGTATTCTTCCCACAACCAGTTGCTTTAGCGGATGACGCTTATTATGCAGCTGTTTTAACAGAAGTGAATGCAGCAACTAACATTCGAATCTTAAATGACGAAACAGTTCTTCAACCATCTTACGCTTCCATGATTCACTTAATTGGTGACGCTACATACACTAACGGTAATGCATTCGCTATCCGCATGAACATGGGTGTTTTAGGATTGGACGAAACTGCTAACGCAAACCTTTCTGTTTACCCTAATCCTTCTTCAGAGGTGGTTACAATTGAAAGCAATTTGACTGAAGGTACAATTCAAATCATTGACTTGACTGGAAAAGTTGTTGCTAATCAAACAGTAAACGGTGTTGCAACAGCGTTCAACACAACAACATTAACAAACGGAATGTACACAGTAATCCTTACAAACGGATCAACTGTTGAAACACGTAAATTCATCGTTCAACACTAAGAACCTCGAATTAACTAATTGGGAAACCGCTCAGAAATGGGCGGTTTTTTTTATCTCAAACAAAATCCAAGAACACAATCAACAAAGTCATCTGGCGCTTCTGCATGTACCCAGTGACCAGCATTTTCAATGCTAACTAAGGTTGAGTCTGGAAAATAAGATTCTATGACAGGAATGTCTTCGTCTAAAATATAATTAGACAACGCCCCGCGAATAAACAAGGTGGTAATCATTACCTCATCTTTTGGAAGAGCACTCAATATCTCTGGCATCGCTGCCTCCAGTACCGGAAAGTTCAGTCGCCATGATAGCTTTCCTTTTTCCCTCCAATAAAGGTTCTTCAGCAAAAACTGACGAACGCCTTCCGAATCTATAAATTGCTTCAAGATCTGTTCTGCCTCACTTCTTGCGGACAGCTTATTTAAATCAATGCGATTAAAGGCCTCAAGAATGTGCTGGTGATGCATCGGGTAAGATTTAACTCCCATGTCAACTACAATCAGTTTTTGTACGTATTCCGGGTATCTCTGCGCAAGATGCATCGCAACTTTTCCACCCATAGAGTGTCCAAGTAAAATAACCTGCTGTAAATCCAACTTTTGAAATAAGCGAACGAGGTCTTCCACCATTATTGGATAAGAAAAATCTGATGACCAAGGGGAATGTCCGTGGTTTCTTAAATCCACCAAGATTACTCGGTAATACTCTGAAAACTTCTTTGCTTGTGTTTGCCAATTATCCGAAAAACCGAAAAGTCCGTGTAAAATGACTAGAGGTTGTCCTTCCCCCATTTCTCGATAATACAATTCCATTATAGAACCTTTTTAGAAATGAGGCTCGCTTTGAATTGTCGGTCATTGATACTGTTTAAAATCGCAGTAATTTTCTGAGTTGTTATCAACGTAGAATCATACTGGACATGAACAACTTGCTCCTTTTGTTCTTCCACAAAATTTACTTCAACTCGTTCGACGGAACCAGTCATCTTAAGTTCTTTTCGTATCGATCCACCACAGCCCATCTGACAAACCATTCCTTCAACCGCAAAGTCAGCCTGACTATTTGCTTGAACTTCAATGGTCTTTGTTTTTTTAACAGATAGTGGTTTTGACTTTTCACTTGTTTCTTGACAAGAAAAAAGCACAGCAACGGCAAGAGAATAGAGAAGCATTTTCATTCTACAAAATTACGAAGTTTATGCTGAAAATTGCAGTTTGTTTAGTACATTTGAAAAAAACTGAATCATGAGAATCGTACTTGCAGCCCTTTTTATCTCGACTTTGATCTTTTCTTCTTGTAATAAATACAGTGAAGGACCTAATTATTCCATATTAACAAGAAAAGCACGCTTGTGCAATGATTGGGAATTAAAAGCTTACTCAGTGAGTGGAAACAATGCGTTTGATGTTGATTATACAACCAAATTGAGTATTGATAAAGATGGAACCTATTCTATGTCTAAAACATTTAACGCTTTAGGACAAATTCAAGGTGAATATTCAAATGGTCGTTGGGAATTCGCGGAAAAAGATGAAACACTTTATTTCTTCGAAGACACGACATCGAAACCAACGCACGAATACAGCATCAAAGAATTGCGTAATAAAGAATTAGTGATTGTAGAAGATATTTTCCAAACGGGAGAGTCTCACCGCTATACGTACCAACCTCAATAAGGTAAATCCAACTTTTATTTCTAGACGAAATTTGGATCAACGTCCATGACGTGAGAACAATTATCACATGTTCTCATTTCTTCAGATCCATAAAACTCCTTGAATCGAGGAATAAAATCCTTTTCAATATTTTCTAAAGGAAAACGATACGTTTTTAAGTGATGATTGCATTTTTCACAGAACCACATCAGTCCATCTTGCATATCCGTTCCCTTACGCACTCGTTCGATAACTAATCCAACCGTGTTTTCTCCTCTCGATGGAGAATGTGGCGTGTTCGCTGGGAGCAAAAACATTTCTCCCTCCTTAATGATCACGTCTTTCGCTTGACCATTTTCCTGAACACGCACGATAATATCTCCTTCTATTTGATAGAATAGCTCCTCCCCTTCATTGTAGTGATAGTCCTTTCTGGCATTAGGGCCAGCAACAACCATCACAATAAAATCTCCAGCCTCTTTGTATAAATTCTTATTTGATACAGGTGGTTTGAGTAAATCTCTGTTTTCATCGATCCACTTTTGAAGATTAAAAGGAGCTAACATATGATGTTTATTAAATGAATTAATCTGCTAAAAGTCCACGTGAAATAACGATTTTCTGAACTTCGGAAGTTCCTTCATAAATCTGTGTGATTTTCGCATCGCGCATCAAACGCTCAACATGGTATTCTTTTACAAAACCATATCCACCGTGAATCTGAACCGCCTCAACTGTTTGTTCCATCGCTACTTTCGATGCATACAATTTCGCCATCGCACTAGATTGGTCATAATTTCTTCCTGCATCTTTATCAGCTGCCGATTTATATACAAGTAAACGTGCCGCTTCAATTTCAGTCGCCATATCTGCCAACTTAAAGGCAATTGCTTGATGCTTGTATATTTCTTTACCAAATGCCTTGCGTTCCTTTGAATAGGCAAGTGCCAACTCAAGTCCACCTGCAGCAATTCCTAAAGCTTGCGCAGCAATTCCGATACGTCCACCACTTAAAACTTTCATTGCGAAAGTAAATCCAAATCCGTCATCACCAATGCGATTCGCTTTTGGAACTTTTACGTCGTTAAATAACAAGGTATGCGTATCACTTCCACGAATTCCCATTTTATCTTCCTTCGCTCCAACGATGAATCCTTCCATACCTCTTTCGATGATCAAAGCATTGATTCCTTTGTGTCCAAGTTCTGTGTTTGTTTGTGCAATCACTAAGTACGTTGATGCAGATGATCCATTCGTGATCCAGTTTTTTGTACCGTTCACCAAATAGTAATCTCCCATATCAATCGCCGTTGTGCGTTGAGATGTTGCGTCGGAACCAGCTTCTGGCTCTGATAAACAAAATGCACCGATTTTTTCTCCTGTAGCTAAAGGCACGAGGAATTTTTGTTTTTGTTCTTCTGAACCATATTTTTCCAATCCCCAACAAACCAATGAATTATTCACGGACATACAAACAGATGCAGAAGCATCTACTTTAGAGATTTCTTCCATTGCTAAAACATAGGACATCGTGTCCATACCGCTTCCACCGTATTTTGGATCAACCATCATTCCCATAAATCCAAGCTCAGCTAATTGCTTGATTTCTTCAGCTGGAAAACGCTGATTGTTATCGCGATCGATAACTCCAGGTTTCAATACGTTTTGTGCAAAATCTCTAGCTGCTTCCTTTACCGCTAATTGTTCTTCTGTCAATTCAAAATTCATGTTGATTGATTTTTTAATTTTGAACAAAAATAATCGAATTCTGCCAAGCATGAAAGAAATGAATAGGAATAAAATAGAGATTTTGGGACTTATGTCTGGTACCTCTCTTGATGGATTAGACATTGCTCATGTTTCCTTTGAGTTTCAAGGTGATAAAATTCACTATGAATTGAAGCATGCACGTACCTTTGAGCTCCAAGATGCGCTATTGAAAAAACTTAATCTTGCGACGAAAATGTCTGCTGAACAA